>NZ_LKKW01000014.1 GCF_001891165.1 Streptobacillus ratti
AAGTATATTACTGATTTAGATATTAAGTGGTATTTTGCTCACCCTTATTGTTCTAATGAGAGGGGTAGTAATGAAAATAATAATAAGATGATTAGGAGATTTATTCCTAAGGGTAGGTCTATGAATAAATTAAGAAAAAAAGATGTTAAATTTATTGAAAATTTTATGAATAATTATCCTAGAAAAATTTTCAATTCTTCAACATCTTATGAAGTTTATGAATGTCTTTTAAATCTTGTTTAAGTTGTTTTTGGACATTTACTTTTGGAATTTAGGTACAATAAAAAATGCACCATTTGAGGTGCAATAAATTTTTAATATATTAAAATTTTCTAGTTTTGTAAATTTCTGAATATTTTCCTAATGTTTTATTATGTTTTTCAAGTACTTTTTCCCAGTTTTGTTCATCTTCTGAATTTAAAGATAAACCTTTTCCAACAAAGTCATGATCTCCACCACCAGCTATTAATATTATATATCTTTTAACACCTGGTTTAGGAAGTACTAATTCTCCCATATTATCTAACATTCCTTTAAAAAGAATTAACTTACCATGAAAATCTTCAGAGCCTGCTTTTTCAAACACTTCTAAATCTCCATCATATGCTAAATCACTTAATACATATATTTCTTCATTAGCTTCTCTATTTCCACTATCATCTATAGCTCTAATTAAAATTTCACCTTTTTCTGCTCCCTCTAAAACATTTACTGTTACAACATGTGAAAATGTAACAAAAGAAAACATAATAAATAAGCTTAATAATATTTTTTTCATTTTTCCTCCTATTTAATTAATAATTTTTTTAATCTATCTAAGTTAGTTTTTAAGATATCTAAATATCCATTCATATCCATAATTTCATCTTCATTTTCATCTAAAGGTATATTTCCTAAATCTAATTTAACATATTTTATTTTCTCTTTTTTTAATTGTTCTCTAATAGTCTTACTTAAAGTCTTACCAGAAACAACCTTATTAATACCTGTTTCTCTTATTGTTTTCTTAATTAAACTTAAATTTGAATTATATGGAATATTTTGATGATAAAGTTCTAAGCTATCAAATAAAAAATCCATTTCTGAATCACCTATATATATTACTCCTAAATCTACATCACTACTATATACTGTTTCTGTAAAATCATTAAACATTTCTAAAAATTCTAATTTCAATTTCTCAGCATTCGTAATTATATCTTCTCTATATTCAGGATAAATATCTATTAAATCGCTTGATAATATATCTATCATTTTATATATATTACTAAAATCTAACCAAGAATTAGTATTTCTTTTCCCATCTTCATTAAATTTCTTGCTTAATACTAAAGAATTATTATCTCTATAACTATACCCTAAATCTATTTCTATTACCCCTATATTATATCTCCTAGCTTGTTCATATAGGAAATCATCATCTAAAATTTTAGAAAAAGTTACTACTACTCCTGCATCTGAAAATATTTCAGATTTATTTGGTAAATTTTTAAATGTATTTTTTTGTTTAAACATATCAGTATAAGAATCTACAGCAGAAATAACTTTAATATCTGTTCCTTTAACTACATTACTTGCTAAAGTATATGAAACTTGATTAGATGTTAATATCTTTTTATTTACTGCACCCTTACTTAAAATACTTAAAATTAATAATAAGGTTAAAAATATTTTTTTCATTACATCACTCCCTCTCTATATTTTCTAGTAATATTTTTTATAGCTACGGTTATAAAAAATATTGTTGAAGCAACCAATATTATTGCTGGACCTGACGGTAATGATAGCGATAATGATAATGGCACTATAATTCCTAAAAGACAACTAATCGTTGAAAATATTATACTTTGTAGTATAAATTGCTTAATAGACTTAGATAAATTTTTTGCTGCAGCTGCTGGAATTATTAAAAGAGCCTCAACTAAAGATGCTCCAATTATTTTAACAGATGCAACAGTAACAATAGTAATTATTAATATGAATACATATTCTAAAAATACTACATTTACATTTTTTACTATAGATATATTTTTATTAAAACTTGAAAGTAACATTTTGTTATACCATAACATTATTAAAATAATTAAAATAATATTTGTAAATAAAAGTACTTTTAAATCAAAATCTGATACCGTAAGTATAGATCCAAATAGTACTGTTTCTAACATATGTGAATTAACTTTTCCTGATATGTATATAAGTAAAATTGCACCTAATGCTATAGATATTGATAAAAATATACCTATTAATGTATCTGTTCCCATTTTAGTCCTATTTCTTGTATAATTAATAATAAGTCCAAATATTATACAATAACTAAATAGCATAATATATGGCGAATTATATGGCTCACCCAAAAGTATTCCTATAGAAATACCTGCAATAGCAGCATGTCCTATAGCCTCTGAAAAAAAAGCCATTTTTTTAATTACTACCATAGTTCCAATACCACCAAGCATAGGTCCTATTAATATAGCTGCTATTATGGAATTTACAACAAATCCATATGCAAAAAATTCAGGTAGCAATCCACTATTAGCAAGTTCTGCTAAAAAGTTTCTTAAAACTTCCATTTTATCTCCCCTATGAAAAAATATCAAATATTCTTTCTTCTACTATTTCTTCCTTAGGAACTCCACTAAATATTACTGTTCCTTTAATACAAGTTACCTTATCAGCAATCTCTATTACTTGTTTTAAATTATGGTGTATCCAGATTATAGTTACACCCTCTTTTTTAAGTTTTTGTATCATCTCTAAAAAGTAAGTTTCACATACTGTATCTATACCTGAAAACGGCTCATCTAAAATAAGTAAATTAGGTTGTGGATGCAAAGCTTGTGCAAGTAAAACTCTTTGTAATTCTCCACCTGATAAAGACCCTAACATTCTATCTTTTTTATGATACATATCTATTTTTTTTAAAAGTTCATTTATCTTTAACCTTGTTTCATTATTCATACCAAAAAATACTGCTCTGTCTTGAAAAATCATGGCTAAAAAATCTTCTACTGTAATAGGAAGTGTTTTATCAAAATCTAAATTTTGTGGAACATATCCTATAACTTTTCCCTCATCATAACTCATCTTTATTTCTCCCTCAAAGGGAACTAAAGATAACATACACTTTACTAAGCTTGATTTCCCACCACCATTTGGACCTATAAGGCAATGAATTTCTCCACTTTTAATATCTATATTAATATTTTTAAGTATTTGATTCCCCCCTAAATTAAGTGAAACATCTTTTAAACTTAATTCTACTCCTTTTTTCATTTTATCCCCTTTTATATATCTTTTCCAGTTAAAGGTTTTACTTCATAAAACATTTTAGATATTTTTAAAATATCTTTTTCTACTATTTCCCCCTTATAGTATTTAATGATATTTTTAACATCATTTCCCTCAATAACTGAATCTATTAAAAAATTCCCTATATCATCATTTTTACTTATACCTAAGTAATAATAATGATTTTCTTTAATAACTAAACTCCAATCAAGTTTACCTCTTTTTTCCCATAAATCATCTTTAACAAAAGGATAAATATATTCATTTTCAAGGCTTTCTATACTTGGATATCCACTATCTTTAGCAAAAAATTCTAAATTTGTGCTAAAATTATACAAATCTGAATATATCCCATTTTCTTCTGGATTAAAACTCTCAAAACTACTTATTTCTTTTTCTGATAAAAATTTATCTTCATAACTACTTTTTGTAAAATTTATCAACAAAACTGATGTTATAAGCAAAACTAGTATTGTTATTAATATATATATACTTTCTTTTTTATTATTCTGAGGTTTAATATATTCTATTTTCATATTTTCACACCTCCAAAGCTTTAAAACGATTATATCACTTTTACCTTTATTCTTCAAGCTTGCAAATTCAGTATTAATACGGTTTTTGCCTTTATTTATCAGAAAAATTGTTCATGATTTTTTTTAGTGTTCTTTCCAAATATTTAATAAAATATATATACTAAAAATAAGTAAGAAAATGAAGATATATAAATTAAAATATTCAAATTCTATACTAATATATTTAAACCTTGAAATAAGATGTATTAATTCCATAACTAGATTATAGTATTTATCTATTAATACAGCAAAAATTGAAATACCAAAAATATTTAAAATAAAATTTATAAATATCATCTCTATAAGTAATGTAAATACTGGAATAATTAATATATTTACTAAAAAAGTAAATATTAGAATAATATTTGAGAAATAGTAAGAAAAAGGCATAATTGCTATTTGAATACATAAATTTAAATAAATAAAACTAAAGCTATAGCCTTTAATTAAAGGATATATGTATATGAGGATAAAAACTGATGAAAAAGTATAAATAAAACCTGAATCAAAAATATTAGACATATTATTTAATAATAAAACAACTATACTAACTATATACATATCACTTTTACTTAAACCAAAAAAATCTAGTAATTTCATTAAATATACTCTTTTTATAGATGCTGAAAATCCAATTAAAACAGAATAAATAGTGATAAAAATAAAGGATATGTATCTATTTTTAAAAATAGATGAAATTAAATGAATATGCAATCCAGAAATAGCAATTAAATGTATAATTCCTAAATAATTAAACATTTTCAATGTTTCCCTATCAATATCACTCTTATCACCAAGTATTATCGCTTTACTTATAGAGCGAGTATCAAAATTTTCATATGACTTATTTATAACACTTAAAATATATTGCCTATAAGTATTAAAATAACTAGATTTTACATTTAAAATCCTACCTTTATCCTTATTATCCCAAACATATGAAATAATATACCTACCATATTTTAAGTCATCATCATTTCTTAAAAATATTTTTCTATTAGTATACTTACCATTAATTTTAATAACACTCATATTCTTACCGACTACTTTAACATCTAAACTATATATTAACCCATAAGAAATATCATCTACATTAAATTTATATAAATTAAAAAATACAAAAAGAATGAAAATAGAAAATATATATAAATATTTTTTCATAATTTTATACCTTTTACTGTTATTACAGGATATGAAATGCTATTACTACTATCAAATGATATTTCAGCAAGTAAATTACCAGATTTATTTAATATGAGTAAATTAAAACCCCTATTAAGATTACCATTTTCAGTAAAATATCTTTCAAAATTAGCTATGTCAGACTTATTTTTGCTTAAATATATAAATTCATCAGATAATTTTAAATTATTCTTACCAAAAAATATTTCTTTTTTCTCTAAATCAAAATATATAGGTATATATTCTCCATATATTTCTGATTTTTTTTGATTTTTCCTAAATGAACTAGTAATTTCAACTACTTCTTTTTTAAGTCTTTCTTTTTCTAAGATGAAACGATAAGATTTTGATGATATAAAAAATGTAACTAAAATTAATGATATGTAAACTATCACCTCTATTAATGTTATCCCCCTATTTTTCATTATTCCCCCTTTTTTTTAATTATATCTTAATTTTTAATAAAAGTAAATAAAAAATCCTTGGCATTTCCCAAGGATTTATTCTTCCTTATAGTCCATTTTAGATAATCTTTGATAATAGTTCCATACTTCTTTAGAATTATTCATATTTTTTTCAAATAATTCAGTTGCCATTTCTGGATTAGTTTTCATAAGTGAAGTAAATCTTGTTTCACTCATTAAGAAATCCATATATTTATCCCAGTTTGGTTTTCTACTATCAAGTTGTAATGGATTTTTACCTGTTTTAGCTCTTCTTGGATCAAATCTTAATAAAGTCCAATAACCTACTTCTGTTGCTAATTTTTCATGTTCATTGGCTATTCCAAGTCCTCCCTTAATACCATGAGCTATACAAGGTGAATATGCTATAACTATAGCTGGTCCATCATATTCTTGAGCCTCTTTTAAAGCTTTTAATGTTTGATTTTGATTTGCACCCATAGAAATTTTTGCTACATATATATCTCCATAACTCATCATAATTGATGCTAAATCTTTTTTCTTTCTTCTCTTACCATTATTAGTAAATTTAGCAACAGATGCTATTGGAGATGAAGATGATGATTGACCACCAGTATTTGAATAAACTTCTGTATCAAGAACTAAAACCTTAATATTATCTCCTGTTCCTAAAACATGATCAAGTCCACCAAACCCTATATCATAAGCCCAACCATCTCCACCTATAACCCAAATAGATCTTTGATTTAAATAGTATTTTAATTCTAAAATATTTTCAATTTCTTCATATTTATCCTTATTAGACTCTAAAGCATTTAATAATTCTTCTTTAATTTTCTGTATCTCATTTGCATTGTTTACTACACTTAAATACTTTTCTAATATTTCTTTTAAAGAATTATCTATATTTTCTTTTTTACTTAAATTATCTATTAATTCCACAACTCTTATTCTCAATTTTTCACTTGCTTGAAGCATACCGTAACCATATTCAGCCGTGTCTTCAAATAAAGAAGATGACCATGTTGGACCTTGTCCTTTATCATTAGTTGTATATGGTGTTGATGGTGCATAACCACCATAAATAGATGAACAACCTGTTGAATTTGCTATCATCATTCTATCTCCATAAATTTGAGTTAAAAGTTTAATATATGGAGTTTCTCCACAACCTACACAAGCTCCTGAAAATTCAAATAAAGGTTTAGCAAATTGTGAACCTATAACTGTTTCTCTATTAAAATACTCATCTTTGTATGTTACATGATTATATAAATAATCTGCATTTTCTTTTTCACCCTTTTCAAGCTGTTCTTCTATAGGTCTCATTACTAAAGCCTTAGTTCTTGCTGGGCATACTTCTGCACATGCCGTACAACCTGTACAATCGAGAGGAGAAACCTGTATTCTATATCTTAATCTTTCAAGACCTTTTCCTAATGGATTTAATAAATCCATACTATTTGGTATATTTTCTAATTCTTTCTCATCAATTAAAAAAGGTCTTATAGCTGCATGAGGACAAACATAAGAACATTGATTGCATTGTATACAATGTTCTGGTCTCCATTCTGGTATATATTTAGCTATTGCTCTTTTTTCAAAATTCGCCTCTCCATTTTCAAAAGTACCGTCCTCATACCCATCAAATATTGAAACTGGTAATTCATCTCCTTTTAAAGCTGTCATAGGTTCAGCAATTTTAGCTATAAAAGAATTTTTATCTAAACTATTCCCATAATCTAGGGTTAAATATTCCTCTTCATCTACTAAATTTGCCCATTCTTTTTTTACTTCTATTTCAACTATATTTTCTTCTGCCAATTCTATCATTTTTAAATTCTTAAGAACTATGTCTTCTCCCTTTAATCCATAGTTTTTAATGACATGTTTTTTTAATTCTTCTTTTGCCATTTTAAAGTCTATTATATTAATAAGTTTAAAAAAAGCTGATTGTAATATAGTATTAGTCTTACTTATCATACCTAAATCATAAGCTATTTTATTTGCATTAATTACAAAAAATCTTGCTTCTGCTAAAGCAAGTTCCCTCTTTATTTTCTTTGGTAAACTCTCAATTAATCTTTCTCCCTCATATATACTATTTAGTAAAAAAGTTCCTTTTTTTCTTAACCCTGAAAGTACATCATATTTTTTCAAAAAAGTTTGATTAGAACATGATACAAAACTAGGATTACTAACTAAATATGTCGAAGTTATAGGTTTATCGCTAAATCTTAAATGAGACCTAGTAATACCACCAGATTTTTTAGAATCATAAGAAAAATAGGCTTGTACATATTTATCAGTTAAATCTCCAATTATTTTTACACTACTTTTATTAGCCCCTACAGTTCCATCTGACCCTAATCCAAAAAAAAGACATGAAATATCATTTTCCTTTGATAAATCTGGATTTTCATATATAGGAAGTGAAGTAAATGTAACATCATCTTTTATTCCTACAGTAAAATGGTCTTTAGGTTCTTTTAATACTAAATTTTTAAATACAGAAATAATATGAGATGGATTTACATTTTTAGAAGCTAATCCATATCTTCCACCAATAACTTTTGGTGCATTTTCTCTTCCATAAAGTACTGATTTAACATCTAAATAAAGTGGTTCTCCATAAGAACCTGGTTCTTTAGTTCTATCTAATACTGCAATTTTTTTAACACTCTCTGGTAATTCTTGTAAAAAATCCTTTGCAGAAAATGGTCTGTATAGACTTACCTTAATCATACCAACCTTTTCTCCACGTGCATTTAAAAAATCTATAGTTTCTTTAATAGTTTCACATACAGATCCCATTGCAACTATTACAGATCTTGCATCTTTATGACCATAATAAGTATAAGGTTTATACTCTCTACCAGTAATTTTAGAAATTTCTTTCATATATTCTTTAACTATCTCTACTGAATTATTATAGAAAATATTCTGTGCTTCTCTTGCTTGAAAGAAAATATCATCATTTTGTGCTGTTCCTCTTGTTACTGGTACATCAGGTGTTAAAGACCTCATTCTAAATTTCTTTAAAGCTTCCATATCTATTAATTTTTCTAAATCACTATATTCAATTTTTTCAATTTTTTGTATTTCATGCGATGTTCTAAAACCATCAAAGAAATGCAAAAAAGGCACTCTTGATTTAATAGCCGATAAATGTGCCACTCCAGCTAAGTCCATAACTTCTTGTACAGATGATGAAGATAACATAGCCCAACCTGTAGTTCTTGCTGAATATATATCTTGATGATCTCCAAAAATTGAAAGTGCATGTGTTGAAATCGATCTTGCTGCAACATGTATTACCCCTGGTAAAAGTTCACCTGAAATTTTATACATATTTGGAAGTTTTAATAATAATCCTTGAGATGCTGTGAAAGTTGTTGTTAAAGCACCTGTCTGCAATGATCCATGAACTACACCTGCTGCTCCTGCTTCTGATTGCATTTCTATTATTTTAGGTACTGTCCCAAAAATATTTTTTTTCCCCTTTGAAGCCCATTCATCTGTGTATTCTGCCATATTGGTAGATGGAGTTATTGGATAAATTGCTGTAACCTCTGTAAAAGCATAAGAAATATAGGCCGCAGCTTCATTTCCATCCATTACTTTCATTATAGGTTTTCTTTCCATATTTCCCTCCGTTTAACTAGGCAATTTCTTCCATTGCAGTAGTTTATTAACAATAATAGTATACAATAACTATGTATTATTGTAAAGCCTTTTAATTTGTGTTATACTTTTACTATATCAAAATAAGGGGAACAAAATGTTTAATTTTTTAATATTAATTACCATACTAATTGCATATATTAAAATATACATAGGAATAAGTAAGTTTTTCAGATTAAAATATCCATTTAACAGTTTAAATTTATTAGTAATTCCTATATTATTATTTGAGATAATAGCTATAATTTTATTTATGATTAATCCAAATTTAGCAAATATAGCTCCAACAATAATACATTTTGTTGGTAATAGTTTTACTATTTTACATTTTAACTTTTATACAATAGTTTATCTTATAATTAACATACTACTTATAGTTACTAATTTAGGATTAAGTGATGATTTTATTCCAATACATAATTTTGTATTATTACTTCATTTTATTATTAGTGCAATATTTACTATAAGGATATTATAAAGGATTATAGATGAGAGAATTTCTAAAATTTATGAAATTCTCTTTTTTTAAATGAAAAAGAGAGCATAAAATCTCTCTCATTTCTTATATTACTTCTCTATTTAACTTTATACAACGGTAAATCATACTTTAAAAATATTTCTTCAGCTATTTTAATTTCTTCTTTAGTCGGTGTTGGTGTATCTCTCAATTTATATTCTTTTTTCATTTTATCCCATTTTGGTGTTCCCATTTGATGAAAAGGTAATATATCTACTCTTTCAACATTTTTAAATTTAGAACAATATTTAGCCCAATCATCTAAATCTTTAGGGTCATTTGAATATCCTGGAACTAAAACATATCTTAACCATACTGGTTTATTAATACTTTCTAAATAATCTGCCATTTTTAAAGTTGGTGCTAGATTAACAGAAGTTAATACCTTATACTTTTCTTGATCTATATGTTTAATATCAAGCATAACTAAATCTGCTAATTCTATTGCCTGTTTAGCTTTCTCAGTGAAAATATATCCTGAAGTATCAATGCAAGTATGTATTCCAGCTTCTTTACATAGTTTAAATAATTCTATAATAAAATCAGATTGAAGCAAAGGTTCTCCACCAGAAACTGTAACTCCACCTGTTTTAATAAATCCTCTTACTTTCATAATTTCTTTAAATACTTCTTCTGGTGTCATTAATTTTTTATGGTCTTTCAAATTCCAAGTATCTACATTATGACAGTAAAGACATCTTAAGGGACAACCTTGTAAAAAAAGTACAAATCTTATACCAGGACCATCTTTAGTCCCAAATGATTCAAATGAATATATATATCCTGCATTTTTCTTTTCCATATACAACACTCCCTAATAAGTTATATTATAATTATATAATGAAAATTTTTTAAATGCAATAAAGATAGATACTTTTATAACAAACTATCATGTCTTATTAATCTAGCTATAGTATTTACAAACATATTTAACATATCTTTTTATTCAGTGTTTCTTAATCTGAAATCTTATTTTAAATTAATTACAGCTTCTATTACCATATTAGATCTATATGGTTTAACAAATATCTTATATGGATTTTCTTTTGCTCTTTTTATTATTTCTTCATTTGATATATTTAAATTATACTCATAATTATTTCTATTGAACATTAATCCATCTCTACCATAATATTTATACATTTCATTATCATCATCTTTAATAGATTTAAATCCTTTAGTTTCTATATTTTCTAATTTATTAAATCTATTTTCCTTATTTTTTAAATCCTTAAGTAATTCATCATAAAATAGTTTTTGATAATTTTCAACATTATCCAAACCATAATTAATATATTCAGTTTCTATACCTAATTCTCTTAATAGCGATACCATAAGTGATAAATTAGATATATCTTTTGTAACAATTTTAAGTTTATTATTAGTAATGTAGTTTGTAACTTTTTCAGTTATTTCTTCTCTTTCAACTAAAGAAGTATTGTGGTATTGTTCAAGATTAATGTCAACATTTAATTTTGCAAGATTTAATTTTAAACTTCCATATCTCTTATTTGCCAAATTATATGCTTCATTAACAGTTTTAGCACTCTCTTTTATTTCTAAAAATAGTTCATTATTACTAGTATATACCCTAATTTTATCATTATCTGTCAATTCTAAAAACTTTTGATAATTTAAAGTATTAATTTTACCTACTCTAATATTAAAAGTTGCTTGTTGTTCATTTTTAATTACTTTCCCTAATTTTTTCTCATAATTTTCATATATTTTAGTATCAAATGAGATAGTTTCTATATTTTCATAAGAAATCTTAGCATTTGATAAAAGTTTCTTTAACTTAGCTAATACTTCAGCATTCTTATTATTAGAATCAATCATATTCTTATTAGACTTAGTATTTATAGATATTTCAAAATTAACTATATCAGCTTTAATATCTTTACTAAAACTAGAATAAAGATTTAATTCATTAGGATATTTTATATCTTCTTTACCATCATCAGCTATAAATTCTACAGTTAATTCATTTTGAAGTTTAATTTTTGGAGTAACTATTTCTAATCCATTAGTTTTTGTGCTTTCTTTAGCACTTTCAACTCCCCTTGTTTTATAACTAGCTAACATAGGCATTGCATATTCAACTACATCATTTGCAATATTAATCTTTCTTTCAAGTTCATCTACTAAATATCTATTTTCTTTAATTGATTTTATATTCTTAATTTCATAATCTTTCATCATCAATAATTTAGCTTTTTTTCTAGCTTTTGTATACGCATCTTCATACATATCTAAATATCTTTCTTTTAAATTAGATACTGAATATTCTATATTATTATCAATTTCTACATTTAATTTAGATGCTATTTCAATTAATTTATTAATCTTATTTAAATCTCTTAATTTAAGAGAAAAATCATTTTCTACTTCATAATATGTTTCATCTATTCTTTCAATTTTTTTATATGAATCTGAAAATACAAACTCAAAATCTAAACCTAGATTTTTTTTAAGTCTTTTAATTTTTTCATTTATTTTATTATATGTATCTTTCTTATCTTTACCAGTAGAAGATAATTTAAAGGTAATTACTCCCTTATTCATCTTATACCCTATAGCACCTATTTTTTCTAGTTCGTTTATAATTTTAGAACCATTACTAATATCAGATGTTATAGAAAATGTCATATTTGTTTCATAGCCATTTTCTTTTTCTTCTTTAAGTTTAGAAAACTTTCTATCACTAATAACATTTGTTGTTATATTATCAAACTTAATTCCATTTTCATTTAATTTCATAAAAAATTCATTTAGTTTTTCTCTATTAACACTTCTTGTTTTTTCTAATTTTTTACCCTCTGATTTTAGTTTAAAATTTATTAATGCTGTATCGGCAATAATTTCTTTTTCTACTTTTTGTCTAGTTGATATCGTAATTTCTTGACCAACAACATTTAATCCCACTATTAAGGATAATAATAAAAATATTTTTTTCATACCTAACTCCTTTTAATCATTTATACCTCTATATTTTACACCATCTTTATTATATTTCTCTTATACTATTCTTATTTTATACTTCTTAGCATTTGTAAAAAAGGTGTTAATACTTCAAAAAACTTGTCAATTTCCCCCTTATTATTATACTTAGAAAAACTTATTCTAATAGAACTTTCTATTCTTTCCTTAGGTATATTTAGAGCCTTTAAAACATGTGAATCTTTTTTGTTTGCAGAACAAGCAGAACCGATAGAAATAAATATATCATTACTTGCAAGAAAATTTTGTAATACTTCAGATTTTGCACCAATAAAAGATACATTAATTATACTATCACTAGAATTTTTAGGACTATTAACATATATATTAGGTATATTTGATAATTTCTCTAAAAAATATTCTTTTAAATCTTTAATCTTATTTTTATCTTCTAAATTTCCTATTTCTATAGCTTTTAAAAATCCCATAACTAATTCATTAGGCATAGTACGTGGAATGTATTTGTTTTCACTATTACTACCATATATTTGTTCTTTAATTTTAACTCCATTTTTAATATATATAGCTCCTATTCCTTTAGGCCCATGTATTTTATGTGAACTTATAGATAAGATATCAACTTCAATTTTAGAAAAATCAAAATCAACATGGTTTAATCCTTGTACAAAATCTATATGAAAATATGTATTGCTATTTTTTTCTTTAATAGCTTTAGATATATTTGCCATATCCATTATTGTCCCTATTTCATTATTAACACCCATAATTGAAACAAGTTTAGTATCATTTCTGATTAAATCTTTTAAATTATCTATATCTATATTCCCAAATTCATCAACATTTACAAAATCTAATTCATAACCCTCATTTTTTAGTTCCATAGCCGTATTTAAAAGTGAAGGATGCTCAATAGCTGAAATTATTAAATGTCCTTTTTTTTCTTTTCTCATAACACATGTTAATGCTAAATTATTTGCTTCTCCACCACCAGATGTAAAAGAAAAATTATCAGGATTTAAACCTAATACTTTCTTAAATATCTTTTTTCTATCTTTTATAATTTTCTTTATATCATATGCTAAAGTATAACCTGAATCTATATTTAAATACATCTCCCTCATTACCTTAGCCATTTCTTCTATTACTCTCTCATCTACACGAGTAGTTGCTGAATTATCAAAATATATCATAAATCTACCTACTTTTTCAAAAATTTAGAAAAGAGGGTCGCCCCTCTTATCTATATACTCTATAATCTATATTTCTAAATATATTATCTCTACCCTCTATTTCTCTTAACCATTCTTCATCTATGCTTCCATGTTTAATATCTTCATATATTTTAAATAGTCTATAAGTATGATCTGATACTTTCTTTTCTGCATATCCAACCATAGTTTTTGTAAACATTATAAACGGCCAACAAGAAGTTTGAGCCAAGAATAATTCTCTAGCTGCTTGATTTAAAGCCCTATATTCTAATTCGTTTGCTGGTTCCATTTTAGCCATTTCTATCATTTTAGATGCAGCCTTATGTAAATGTCTGTAAATATAGTCATTAGAACCATCTACCCAAACATCATAATATCCATTAGCTCCCCAACTTGACATACTTAAATCAACAATCTGATTTAATTTATATACATCTAAATATCTTGATGGTGTGATACTTCCAAAATTAGATTCCTGCATTGCTCTAAATATATATTCTAAAAATATTGGACCCTCATACCACCAATGTCCATATAGCTCTGCATCATATGGAGATACTATTATTGGTTTTCTATATTTCATTTTACTTGCTAAATAATCTATTTGTTTACTACGATTATATACAAAATTATAGGCATGAGATATAGCAGTATTTCTTGCTTCTTCTGGATTATATGCTTTTTTAAACGTTCCTTTTTTATCAGTAATTGCATGATATTTTATCCCTATATTACGTCTTACTCCATCACTATGTAAGAATGGTTTAATATATTCATAATCAAGTTCATAACCAGCATCTTTATGAAATTCTCTATATGCTCCATCTCCAGGATATCCAAC
Source organism: Streptobacillus ratti (assembly GCF_001891165.1). NCBI lineage: Bacteria > Fusobacteriati > Fusobacteriota > Fusobacteriia > Fusobacteriales > Leptotrichiaceae > Streptobacillus > Streptobacillus ratti. The sequence continues at coordinate 14,688 of NZ_LKKW01000014.1, forward strand.
CTCAGATGACCAAACTTGCTCTGATGATTCTAAATCTCTAGCAAAGGCTGCTACACCATTTTCAGTAAATACAGGAGAATAAACTCCATAAACAGGTCTTGGATTAGAATTTTTTATTCCATGAGCATCAACTAAGAAATATCTAATTCCCTCATCTTTTAAATATATATCTTGTCCTTTATAATAAGCACATTCTGCAAGCCATATCCCTTGAGGTTCTCTACCAAAATTAGACATGTAATCAAGTTTCGCCATTTTAACTTGTGCTTTTACAGCATTAGGGAAATCTTTCATCATAGGAAGCATTCCATGTGTTGCAGTAACTGGAATAATTTCTAAGTTACCTAAATCTTGAAAATATTTAAATCTCTTAATTAAATTTTTATCATTATCTAAAAAGTATTTTCTTGCATTGAAATATGTATCATAATTATGTACAGCAATAGCGTACATATCAGGATATGGAGCTAATCTTTCTAATTCTAAAGTACAAAAATCCACTAATTTATCCATATGTTTTAAATATCTATTTTGTAACATTTCATCATTTAACATATTAGCTAAAGTTCCTGAAATTGTCATAGTAATATTAAAAGGTACTCTATCTCTAGTTAAGTTCTCAAACATATTTAGAAGTGGTATATATGTTTCTGTAATTGCTTCAAATAACCAATCTTCTTCTAAAAACTCTTCATATTCTGGATGTCTTACATATGGCAAATGTGCATGTAAAACTATACTTAAATAACCTTTCACTATAATCACTCCCTATTTTTTCATTATCAATGCGTTACTTCCATCTAAATAATATTTTTTCCTAACTGATATTTTCTTAAATCCAATTTTTTCATAAAGTTTTATTGCCGATATATTTTTTTCAGAAACTTCCAAAAAAACATCTTTATCATATGAAATATTTTGTAAAAGTTTTTGGGCATACCCTTTATTTCTAAACTCTTTTTTAATGGCAATTTCAAATAATTCATAACAGTCAAAACTATCAAGAATTATCATATATCCAACTAATTCTTCTTCATAAATACAGAATATAGAATAATTAGGATTTTCATAGATACTTACAATATCTTCATATCTTTTTTTATCTAAAAAATTTTTATTATGTAAATATAAAATTTCTTCAATTTCCTTTTCATTCATTTAAAAGCCCTACTCTATTAAATGGATACCATCTTAGTAATAATTTACCATATATTCTTTCTTCTTTAACATATCCAAAAAATCTTGAATCATTACTATTTCTTGTGTTATCTCCCATAGCCATATAGTAATTACTTTCTAATTCAATTTCTTCTCCATTTAATAATTTAGTCATAACATCTTTATCATATTTAAAATCAAGTATAGGAAGTACAAATCTACCATCACTTTCTAAAACATAGGTATATCTTTTACTACTTAAATCTTGGTCTACTCCACTTATTTGCTCTAATGTATTAGTATTAAAGAAACCAAATAAGTACTTGTAGTATTTTTCAGAAATGTTCTTAGCTAAAAAATCTTCTCTTGTTACCTCTACTACTCCATTTCCATTAACTATATCAAGTTCTAATATGCTTAAAAGTTTAACCTTATCTCCTTTTTTAGGTATATATATTTCAGGATTGTTATATAGTTTCAAAATACCCTCTACAGAATATTCTCTATTTAAACTTGATTTTTCTCCATTAATATATATATTATTATCTTCTTCATTAATTTTAAATGTTACTCCAGATGTTCCTGTAATTCTTTTTGTGTACATCAAACTATTATCAAGTGGCTCTTTAAATGAAATAATATCCCCTATTTGAGGTTTCTTAAATCTATATAACACATTATTGGCAAATATTCTATCTCCAACTTCTATAGTTGGTTCCATAGAACCTGTTGGTATAGCATAATTACCTAAATAATAACCCTGTATGATTAATACAAGAATAATAATATAGATAGAGTTAAATATTTTCTTCACCTTATTTCCTAATTCAATGTTAGAATAAAAAATTAATATTAATGAAAATATAGTTCCCACTATGTTTATTATTAAAAAGTATTTATCATCTACACCAAACATTGCTTTACCAAATACTATAAGGACTATATTTAATATAGCCGTATATTCATAATAGTATTTTTTTAAATAAGTTCCTAGGAATATTAAGAAATTTAATGCACTTCCAATTATTATTATCTTATTCTTAATTGGTAATATATCATTTCTTGTATAATCTACTTTAAATGCTAAAATTCCTAAAATTATCAACACTAATGTATTAATAAATATTAATATTTTATCATTTTTAATTTTTTCACTTTTTAATCCTAATTTTTCTAAAAGTTTATCTACTATTTTATTTATATAATCTACTACTTTCTTTTCTTTAAATAAATAAGTTAATATCATTATTGATGTAATAATGTAAAAAAGTAGATATAAGACTATTTTCATATATGCCTCCTACTTCAATAAATATTAAATGTATTATAACATAAAAAAAAGAAAAATAGAATAACACACTTTCACATATATATTACCTTGAATATATAAAAAGTCAATAGATGAACATAAGTGTAAATAGACATTTTATCTCTACAATCATTGCTTTTTTTATGGTATAATTTATATAACATAATATTGAAAGGAGCAAAAATGAAAAGAGAATTAGCATTAGAATTCGCAAGAGTTACTGAGGCAGCAGCACTTGCAGCACACAAACTAGCAGGTAGAGGTAATAAAGAAGAAATAGACAGAGTTGCCGTTGAAGCAATGAAAATAATGTTAAATAGAATAAAAATAAAAGGTGAAGTTGTAATTGGCGAAGGTGAAATAGATGAAGCTCCAATGTTATACATTGGTGAAATTCTTGGTAGACCTGATGGACAATATCTTGAGGTTGATATAGCCGTAGATCCTGTTGAGGGAACTCGCATGACTGCACAAAGACAGGCAAATGCAATAACTGTACTTGCAGTTGGTAAAAAAAATTCATTCTTAAAAGCTCCAGATATGTATATGGAAAAATTAATAGTAGGTCCAAATGCAAAAGGTTTAATTGATTTAAATAAACCATTAAAAGATAATATAGAAATAATAGCAAAAGCAAATAATAAGGATTTAAAAGATTTAACTGTAATAATATTAGATAAACCTAGACATAAAGAAATAATTAAAGACTTACAGAAATTAGGAATTAGTGTTTATGCCCTGCCTGATGGAGATGTTGCTGCATCTATACTAACATGTATGGTTGATAGTGATATTGATGTTGTTTATGGAATAGGTGGTGCTCCTGAGGGTGTAATATCAGCTGCTGCCATAAGAATTTTAGGTGGTGATATGCAGGCAAGATTAAAATTACGTAATGAGGTTAAAGGATATTCTTTAGAAAATGATAAAATATCAAAAGATGAAAAACGTAGATGCGAAGAAAAAGGTTTAGTAATAGGTGATGTTCTTAAATTAGATGATTTAGCTCATGATGATGAAATAATTTTTTCTGCCACTGGTATTACTACAGGGGATTTACTTGAGGGTATAAAAAGACGTGGAAATATAGCTAGAACACAAACTCTACTAATTAGAGGTAGTTCAAAAACAGTAAGATATATAAATTCAATTCATAATTTAGATTATAAAGATGATAAAATAAATCATTTAGTCAAATAGATGCTTAGTTGCATCTATTTTTTTTCAAAAAAAAAGGGTGTATTATAACACCTTTTTCTATGTGAATCCCCTAAAAAAAGGTGATTTCACTTATTAATTTGCTGAAAATAAGATTTTTGCAAGTTTAGAGCTTAAGTTATCTTTATTTTCAAGTAATATTTTCTTCACTTGATCCTCATTTTTACCTTTTAATGTTTTCATTGCTTTTGTACTTACTCTAACTTTAACTTCTTTACCATCAAGCATTAATTTCATAGTTTGAAGATTAGGTCTCCAAATTCTTTTAGTTGCTCTATTTGAGTGACTTACTAAGTTACCATGACCTACTTTTTTCCCAAATACTTCACAAATTTGCATATCTACACCTCCTAATTTCACTTTTACTAGATTTTAATTATAACATAAATAACAATATTATTCAAGCAATAATATCAAGTATTTTACAATTTACAAATAATTATACAATAAAACAACATAAATTGCAAATTTTATGTAAAAATTTAACATAACTTTTATATAACATGTAATATAAAAGAGTAAAAAGCCTGTTTTTTCAGGCTTTCTAAACTAATTAAAATTATTTATTATTGGAATATTTGTTAGTAATTAAAATACTGGATAACCCTCTTCTTTATAATTTTCAAGTAAGAATTTTCTTACCTTTTCTGAAGTCATTGCTTTTGTTAAATCCTTTATTTTTTGACTATCTTTATTATCTTCTCTTGCAGCAAGCATTACAGCAAATCTAGCATCAGATGATTTTTCTAAAAGAATTGCATCTTTAACTTTTACACCTATTTTTAACATATGTGATGGCCAGTTAAATGCTAAATCAAATTCTTGGTAAGCTTGTACTAATGCCGTTATTGCAACAGGAGTAATTTTTAATCTTTTTTTGTTTTCTTTAACATCTGCTAAATTATTTAATCCTGTTTTTTTAGCAAGTTTTATAAATCCTTCTTTTTCAAGTATTCTTAAAGCTCTATCTTGATTAGTAGGATCGCTAGGAACTGCTACTCTTGCACCATTAGGAATTTGTGATTTTCTTTTAATAGTTTTTGAATAAAATCCAATATGTACATCATATATAGGTTTAACTTTAACTAAAGTCCCATTATTTTTTTCATTAAAAATTTGCATAAATGGCTCATGTTGATGGAAGTTTGCATCAAATTCTTTTGCATTTAACCCTATATTAGCCGTTACATAATCAGTTAATAATGAAATTTGTACATCATAACCTTGTTCTTCTAAATCTTTTGCAGCAATTTTAACTATTTCATTCATAGGATATCCTGCTGCTGCAATTTTAATAACTTTATCATTTGAAAAAGTTAAACTAGAAAATAAAATAGTAAAAAATAATAATATTTTTTTTAACATTAAGAATCTCTCCTTCTTTTATCTAATTTTTTTGAAATTTTATTACCTGTAACCTGTATCAAAAATACCATAACTATCATTATAGACACCACCTTGTAAACCAAGGCATAGTTGTATTCTTGGTATCCATATCTAATAGCAAAATCTCCTATACCTCCACCACCTACTATACCCATAACAGTAGAGTAAGATATAAAGCTAATTATACTAGAAGTTAATCCTAAAACTAAAGAACTCCTAGATTCAACTAATAAAAAATGCCAAACTATTTGAAAACTTGTTGCTTTCATAGATAATGCTGCATCTATTATACCTAAATCAACATCATGAAATGATTGTTCAACAAATCTTGCATAAAGGGCTACTGCTACAAAACATATAGGAAAACTTGCTGGTAATAATCCAAAAGCTGTCCCAAAAACTAATCTTGTAAGCGGTATTAGAATAATAACAAAGATTAAAAAAGGAAAACTTCTTACAACATTAATATATATATTAATGGGTATATATATATACATATTCTCTTTTAATCCATTCTTTTTAGTGATATATAGCAATGAACCTAACGGTATTCCAATTAATATTGCACAAATTGTTGGAATTAATACCATAATAAATGTATCTTTAATAGATAAAAGTAATTCTAAAGTAAAATAATCCATTATTTTAGTACCTCTTTTGCATATTCTAAATAGCTAAATTCTCTTTCTTCGCAAAAATCCTTATTTACTTCAAATATTTCTAAAATTTCTCCATTTTCTATAACAGAAACTCTATCACATATTTTTTTAGCAACCTCTAATTCATGAGTTACAAATAATATTGTAGTTCCATAATCTCTATTTATTTTTTTAAATAAAGATATAACCTCATTTTTAGTAATTTTATCAAGTGAAGTTGTAACTTCATCACAAATCAATAAATCTGGATTTGAAACTAAGGCTCTTGCAATAGCTACTCTTTGTTTTTGTCCACCACTTAAAAAAGATATGTATTCATTTTTCTTTTCAAGTAAACCTACATACTTTAATACTTCTTCAACTTTTTCATTATCTTTTTGTTTTTTTAATATTAAAGGAAGTGCTACATTTGAATATACATCTTTATTATTTAAAAGATTTAATCCTTGAAATATAGATGACATTTCTATATTTTCATCTATACTAATCTCACCACTATCAGGTTTAATTAATCCTTGAACAATCTTTAAAATAGTTGATTTACCACTTCCAGATTTTCCAATAATTCCAAAAATCTCACCTTTTTTTAATTCTAAATTTACATTTAATGTAAAATCTCCAATTTTTTTGTTGATATTTTTTAAATTCATTCTATCACCTAAGTTTATTCTAACATGCATATTTTATTAACACCTAAATTTTTCTTAAAATATGGAAAAAAATATATATTTAATTTAATTTCAAATAAAAATGTTCCATATTATGGAATAAAAGGCTTTGTATTCTATCATTTTCATCTTATTAAATCTAACTTTGTGAATAATATATTTTTTAAATAAAAATTTTTTCAATCAAATAATATATACTTTAAATAATGTATAAATACCTAGATATTTTAAAAATAATATAGTATAATATTTATGCAACAAGATATTAATAAACAAATATTTATGGAGGAAAAAATGAAAAAATTATTAATAAGCATACTTTTAGGTGCTTTTTTATTTTCTTGTGGTAGTAATTCAGAAAACAATTCTAAAACTGAAGAAAAATTAGTTTTCTATGCAGGGTTACAAGAAGATCACGCAGCTTTAATAGCTGAAAAATTCACAGCAGAAACTGGTATACCTACAGAATTTGTAAGAATGAGTAGTGGAGAAACTTTAGCTAGACTAAAAGCAGAAAAAAATAATATGGTTGCTTCAGTTTGGTATGGAGGACCAGTTGATGGAATTATAGCAGCAGATAATGAAGGATTAATAGAAGCATATGATTCTCCTACATCTAAAGAAATATTAGATCAATTCAAATCTGGTGATGGAAGATGGACAGGAATCTATGTTGGTTATTTAGGATTTGTTGGAAATAAAAAGATATTAGAAGAAAAAGGTTTAGAAATGCCTAAATCATGGCAAGATTTATTAAATCCTAAATTTAAAGGAGAAATAGTTGTAGCTCATCCAGGTTCATCTGGAACTGCTTATACTATGCTTGCATCTTTAGTTCAATTAATGGGTGAAGAAAAAGCTATGTCTTACTTTAAACAATTAGATGGTCAAATAAGACAATATACAAAATCTGGAACTGCTCCGGGAAGAATGGTTGGAAGTGGAGAAGTTGCCTTAGGTATTACTTTCTTACATGATGCAATTAAATATCAAAAAGAAGGTTATTCAGATATTATATTATCTTCTCCAAATGAGGGTACAGGATATGAAATAGGAGCTGTTGCTTTATTAAAAAATGCACCTAATAGTGAAGCAGCTAAAAAATTTATCGATTGGGTATTAACTAAAGATGTTCAAGAATTAGGTAAAACTGTTGGTTCATTCCAATTCTTAACTAATATGAATGCACAAAATCCTGAAGAAGCAGATCCAATTAAAGATACTAAATTAATAAATTATGATTTTGAATGGGCTGGTAAAAATAGAAAAGATTTAGTTGAAAAATATACTAAAGAAACTAGTTCAACAATACCTCAAAAATAGATAAATTAATACAAGGGTGCAATTCCCTTGTATTTTATTGAAAGGATTATTTATGTCAGATTTAAAATTAAAAATAAAAGACAGCTTTAAAGATTTCAGGAAAATGTTAAATGATCCTATACTTGTAGCAACTATAATATTTTCAATAGTTGTAGTGGCTTTCTTTATTTTAGTCCCTTTATACAACGTGTTTTTAGAAAGTGTTACCGTAAATGAAAAATTTTCCATAATAAATTACATAGATTCATTTAAGAATTCAGGTAATTTACAAATTATACTTAACACTTTAATATTAGGATTTACTACTGGATTAATTTCATTAATTATAGGATTCATATTTGCATATTTAACAGTATATATTAAGATTAAGGGTAAGGCTGTATTTGATTTCATAGCTTTACTTCCAGTAATTTCTCCACCATTTATAGTTGCACTATCAACTATATTACTATTTGGTAGAACAGGTTTAATTACTAAAAAATTATTAGGAATTGAATATGAAATTTATGGATTTCATGGATTAGTTTTAGTACAAGTATTAAGTTTCTTCCCTATAGCATATATGATGCTAGTTGGATTATTAAACAATATAGATCCATCTGTTGAGGAAGCTTCAAGATCTCTTGGTGCAAATAGGTTTAAAGTATTTACTACAGTAACTTTACCATTAATGATGCCTGGACTTGCTAATGCTTTTTTATTAGTATTTATACAATCAATTGCAGATTATGCTAACCCATTTGTTATAGGGGGTAAATTTACTACCATAGCAGTTAAAATATTCCAAGAGGGAATAGGAAATTACCAATTAGGGCTTGCATCTGCACTGTCAATAATATTATTAACAATATCTATTTCTATGTTTACATTACAAAGATATTATGTTAATTCAAAATCATATATAACTGTAACAGGCAAGGCTTCTCGCTTTAGAGAATTAATAAATACAAAATTTGCTACTATTACATCTAGTATAATTTTAATATTACTTTCTGTTTGTGTTATAGGAATGTATATATTAATACCTATTAGTTCATTTACAAAATTATTCGGTATAGATAATAGTTTAAGCTTATACAATTATAGAGAAATATTTAGGTATGCAAATAGAATAAATCCTATTATTACCACTACAACTCTATCAATAATAGCTACATTTATTGCATCAATTTTTTCTATGATAATAGCATTTTTAATAGTTAGAAAAAAATTCTTAGGAAAGACTTTTATAGAATTTACAGTAATGATGGGTCTAGCAATACCCGGAACTATTATTGGTATAGGTTATGCTTTAAGTTATAACAAAGTATATAACATACCATTTACCAATACAGTATTAATTCCTACATTAACTGGTACTGGGTTTATAATAATCATGGCATTTATTATTAGATCACTTCCAGTTGGTGTAAGATCAGGAATAGCAGCATTAAACCAAATAGATCCAAGTATAGAAGAAGCTTCTACTATTCTTGGAGCAAATACAGTACAAACATTTACAAAAATAACTTTACCTATGGTAAGAGAAGCTTTCTTATCAGGATTAATATATTCATTTGCAAGATCTATGACTCTTGTTTCAACAGTAATATTTTTAATATCTGCTAAATGGAAATTATTAACTCCTACTATCATGGATAATGTTGACCAAGGTAGAATAGGTATAGCTGCGGCATACTGTACTATACTAATAGTTATAGTTTCATTATTTATGATATTAATGAAAATTTTCATGAGATTATTAGAACCTAAAAATAAATAACAGGGAGAAAAAAATGAGTAAACCAATTAAATTAAATATACAAAATTTAACTAAAATTTTCACACCTAAGGGTAGAAGAGTAGTTGCTGTAGAAGATGTAAATTTAGAAATAAAAGAGGGAGAATTTGTATGTCTATTAGGTCCATCAGGTTGTGGTAAAACTACTACTCTTAGAATGATAGCTGGATTTGAAACTCCAAGTGAGGGACATATTACTATAAATGATAGAGATATAGCTTATTTAACCCCAGATAAAAGAGGAATATCTATGGTTTTCCAAAACTATGCACTATTCCCACATATGAATGTTTATGATAACATAGCTTATGGATTAAAAATACAAAAAAGACCTAAGGAAGAAATAAAACAAAGAGTAGATAAAATTTTAAAATTAATGAAAATGGAAGATTTTGCAGAACGTATTCCATCTCAAATGTCTGGTGGACAACAACAAAGAGTTTCACTTGCAAGAGCTTTAATAATGGATTCAGAAGTTCTATTATTTGATGAACCTTTATCAAATTTAGATGCTAAATTAAGATTACATATGAGAGATGAAATTAGAAAATTACAATTAGAAGTTGGTATAACTTCAATATATGTAACACACGCCCAAGCTGAAGCAATGGCACTTTCAGATAAAATTGTAATAATGAAAGATGGAAAAATTGCACAAGTTGGTACACCACAAGAGATATATCAAAAACCAAATTCAGAGTTTGTAGCAAAATTCATAGGTAGAGCAAATATATTAGATGCTAAAATATTAGAAAGTAAAGAAAATAGTACTTTAATTTCTATTTTAGGACAAGAATATTTAATAAATGAAAAGGTTAATTATGCTGTAGGAGAAGATGTTAAAGTAGTTATTAGACCTGAATCTATTAAATTCACTGATGAAAAACATACTTTAGAAATTTCTAAAAGTATATTTATGGGAGAAAACCACGAATATGAAGTTAAAAATGGAAATGATATTATAGAAATAGTTTTAAATAATCCTCATGGAAAAGAAATTAAAAAGGTTGGAGATAAATTAGGTTTTGTATTTGACCAAAATTCAATACATATATTATAGGAAATTATATAAAAGCAGAAAATACATTTTGTGTCTTCTGCTTTTTTGTTATATAAATATAATTTTTACTTAACCCAAAACAACCATTTATACAATATATACTCTGATTCATTATTTATATATTCAATTTATTGACAATTATTTATAATTTTTGGTATTATTAAAAAAATAGTTTTTCTCAAGATAGGTTATCTAGCTCAAAATTTATATTCCTATATAGAAAAATATCTTAAATAAAAGAAAGGTAAAATATGAAAAAATATATTAAAGAAGAAAAATTTAAATTCTTATTAAGCATAGTATTAATGTTAGTAATCTCTATAGGAACAATTTATTCAATATATATTAGAGCAAATATTACTAATTTAATTCTTGAAAAAAATTATAATGTATACAAATATATAGCTATATTAGTAATATTAATAATTTTAATTGAAAATTTAGGTACATTATTAAAGTTAAATAATGCAGACCTTATTAAAAAATGGAAGTTGAAATTAGGAAATAATATTAGTGAAAATATATCTAAAATGGGCTATGATAAATATAAAGAAAAAACTGTAGGTTCATATATTTCTTGGTATACTGGAGATTTGCCTTTGATAAGTGCATATATTTTTGAAAACAGTATAGCCATACTAAATCATGTTACATTATCTTTAGTTTCATTACTTTTAATGTTCTACATTAGTATTTATATAGGTATATTAGCCTTAATCCTATTATTTGCTCTATATTTAATAGGTGGTATATTTGGTAAAAAAATTAGTGCTGCTTATCAAAGATATGCAATTTTAAATGGTAAATTCAATAATATATTACAAGATTTTTTAATAGGTTATGACTTGTTAAAAAATTACAACAATCTAACATTTTTAAAAAAGAATATAACTTATGGTCAAAGTGAATTAGAGCATCAGCATTACATCATTAAAAAAGTTTCAGCTTATGGTAACTTAGTTTCTCAAGGTACTAAAAAACTACTTGAAACTATAATGTTTATTATAACAGGATATTTAGTATTAAATAATAGATTGACTATAGGAATGTTAGTTGTAACACCGACTATATTATCTGTATTTTTATCTTCAACTATGGATATATTCGATGTAGTTTTACAATATCTTGGTACTAAAGATCTATTTAAAAAATTAAATAATATTTCAGAAACTTCAACATATAAATACCCTATTTTAAATGAAAAAATTAATTTAGAAAATATTTCATTTAAGTATGATGAAGTAAATATAATTAAGAATTTAAGCTTAACATTTGAGAAAAATAAGAAATATGCAATTATTGGAGAAAGTGGTTCTGGAAAATCTACATTATTAAAATTAATAATAGGTAGATTAAAAGAAAATGAGGGACAAATATTAATTGATGATAAAATGATAAAAAATGGAGACATTGATTTTTCAAACCAAATAGCATATGTTAGTCAAGACAACTATATGTTTAATTTAAGTGTAAAAGATAACATATCTTTAAATGATAGTTATACAGATAATGAAATAAATGAAATTTTAAAAGAAGTTAAAATATATGATGTTATAAGTTCTAAAAAAGACGGATTAAATACTAATATAAATGAATTTTCAGGTGGAGAAAAACAAAGAATTTCACTTGCAAGAGCTTTAATTAGAAACACACCTATTATAATACTAGATGAGGCTACATCAGCATTAGATAAAAATACAACTATAGAAATTGAAAATATTTTATTATCTAAAAAAGATAAAACTATAATCCTTATATCACATCATTTAAGTGAGGATACAAAAGAAAAATTTGATAATGTATATTTATTATAATACACAAAAAAGAGGTGATACAAGAATTTTAAAAATTCTTAATCACCTTTTTTGTTACCAACTTCTTCCCCCTCCTCCTCCAAATCCACCACCTGATGAACCTGAAGATGAAAATCCGCCTGAAAAACTAGACTTTCCTCCATAACTTTTACTACTATTAGTAGCCTTTTCTATACTTCTATTTATTATCTTATCATAATATCTTCTATTAACAATATGTGAATAATATACATACTCATGTATTCTTTCAACATCTAAAGATAATCTTGAAATTACATTATCTAACATTCTTAAATATTGATTTTCTAATCCAAATGCAATGGCAAATGGAAGAATCTGTTTAAAATATGTTATTACTTCTTCCTCTGTTACAAAATGTTTAAGTTTTTCTACTTCTGTTTTTTGTAAAAATTTTTCAAAACCTTTTGCTTTTGGATATTCTTTTTCATAATCTTTAGTATATCTTTTAACTGTTGTAGCATTCATAAAAGTTATTAAAAACATTACTCCTAATACTACTAATGTTGGCATTTCTGAAAGCAATAATTCTCCAACAAACATTGCTATAAGACCTATTACAGAAAATGCGAGTACAATTAAAATTACATAATACTTAAATACCGGTATTTCATATTCACTAGAGTATTTTTTATCAAAATATTTTTTTAAATTTTCTTCAACTTCTGCTATATATTTTTTTGATTTAAATATATCATTTTTATTAAGTATAATCTTATTTAAAAATATTTCTTCTTCTTTTGACAGTTTTTCTTGATTACATTCATATTTATACATATCAACATAATATTCTTTTTCAACATAATCATTAAAATCTTTTCTTTTCTGTTTAACATTATTTCCAAATTTAACAACATATTCTTCATCAAAATTATGATTAGGATTTTTTTCTCTTAATTTAATAATTCCTTTTTGTATTAGCATAAATAACACTACTATAAAGTTAGAGGAATATGTATTTCTTTTTACCATTCTTTTAGCTATTAAAGCTGAAATATCTGGAACAAGATATTCTACCATTATTGCCTTATTAAACTTGTTTCTATTTTTAAATCTAAGTATAAATAAATTAAGTAATATAATAGGGAAAATAGCTAAAAAAGTAATTAATACTAATGGGTAAGCTTTTATTCTGTTATACCATAAATCAAAGCTTGAATATTCAAAACTATCTGAATTTAGTAAAAACGATAATCCCTCTCCTGGATTACTTACCGTAGTAGTTTTAATTTCATAACCATCTTCTAATTCTCTTATTTGATAATCCTTATTAACTTCTCCAACATAACCTGTAAAGACATCTATATTTCCTTTAATTCCTCTAATAGTTAATTTAAATTTTTCTATAGGAATTTTCCAATAATTTCCTAAAGCATTAAAATATATTTGGTTAATGTCCCCTTCGCTTCTTATACTGTTATACACCTTATATTTAATTTCATAATTAATATCTTTATTAGCTGGTAAGTATACATCACTTTTGCCTAACCTATATTCCATAACATTTTCTTGTATTTCACTATATAGTCCTACTTCATTTTCAGAATCTAAATATCTTACCTTGAAATCTTCTATTTTAATCCTATCTTCAAATTTTAAATATGAGCCATTGTCATATACATAAGGGATTATTCTATAAATTCCTCTTGTTATTTCAACTTTTGTAATATACGTTATTCTTTCTGTAATGTCTAAAACTCCATTTGGTTTAACTAATATATCCATTTCAAAATTAGATATATTTTCAAAAGAAAAAGTAAAAACCGAAATAAAAATAAGGAATAAAAATAACATTTTTTTCATATTAAAAACTCACTTTTGGTGCATTTTTAGCTTCAACATCTTCTTTAAAGTATTCAGCATTTCTAAATTTAAATAAACCTGCAAGTAATACTGTAGGAAATTTTCTAATAAAGCTATTCAACTCTCCAACAGTAGCATTATAGTATCTTCTTGCCCCCTCTATTTGATTTTCAATCTCAGTTAATGATTTTTGTAATTCTAAAAAGCTAACATTTGCTTTTAAATCTGGATATGATTCACTTAAAGCCATAATAGATTTTAAAGTTTTTGTTAATTCATTTTCCATTTTTCTAATTTCTTCTAAATTATTAATATCATTTAAATCTAATTTAAGCATTCTACTTCTTGCTTCTATAACACCTTGTAATGTTTCATTTTCATGTTTAGCATATCCTTTAACTGTTTCAACTAAATTAGGTATTAAATCTAATCTTTTTTGTAAAAAAGTTCCAATGTTACTAAAAGCTGTTTGATTTTCTGTATCTAAACTAATATATCTATTATACACTCCTATAGCCCATAAAACTATTAAAATTACCAATCCTAAAATAATTAACAATACCATTTTTATCACTCCCTTATAATTTATCAATAAAATCTAATATTTCAACCGTTCCAATATTCTTCAATGATGAATGAAAAAATACATCTTCATTATTAAATTCTAATTTTTTCTTAATTTCCTTTAACTGTTTAAATTTTTCATTATTTGATAATTTATCACATTTAGTAAATACTATATAGTATTCAATGTTATAGTGTTCTAAATATTCAAGCATTTCTATATCTTCTCCACTTGGAACACGCCTAATATCTAATAAAACAAAAACAACTTTTTTTCTTTCAGAATTTAAATATTCTGATATAATATTACCCCAATTTTTCTTAACATTTGCTGGTACTTTAGCAAATCCATAACCTGGAAGATCAACAAAATATCTATCCTTATTTACTAAAAAGAAATTTACAAGTTGTGTTCTACCTGGTGTTTTACTTGTCCTAGCTAAATTTTTTCTTTTTACTATAGTATTTATTAAAGATGATTTTCCTACATTAGATCTACCCACAAATGCAATTTCAGTATTATTCATTTTTTCAGGATAATCAGCAAGTTTAATACAACTTCTTGAATAATCAGCACTCTTTATTTCCATATGTTACCTCTTTTCTTAACTTCATTAAAACATCTAAAGTATTTATATAGCCTAACTCTATATCTCCAGAATTATCTATTACATAGTCTGCTTTTTCTTTCTTTATTTCTATATCTATTTGTTTTTCTACACGAGAAATAGCCTCTTTATATGAAATATTATTTCTTTTCATTACTCTTTCAATTTGAATATTTTTAGGAGCATAAACCACTATTATTTTATCAAATAGATATTCAAGATTTAATTCATATATTAAAGGAACATCTAAAAACATATATTTTTTATCACAATTTAAAATTTCATTTTTTAATTTATCAATAATTATTTTATGTATATATTCATTAAGCATAATAAGTTTTTTTGAATCTGAAAATACTATTTTAGATACCTCATTTTTATTATATGTCCCAAACATAGAATAAAGTTCTTTTTTTACAGTTTCATCATTATATAGTTCAGCTGTTATTAAATCTGCATCTATATATTTAGCTTCATCTTTCATAATAGTTTTAATGAAATTAAATATTGTACTTTTTCCTACACCTATAGAGCCTGTTAATCCTATTATCATACTACTCCTTTAGAAAAATACATAACCACTTACAATCAGCACTAGTATATGTTACCTTGTGTTCTGTATTTTTAGGGATTAAAAATCCTGAATTTTTATCTAATAATATTTCTTTATCTTCTATTAAAAGTATTGCAGAACCATCAAGAATATATACATACTCATCTATATCAGAAATCATGAAATCTGTTATATTAGAATTTGATGTTATTCTTTCAACTTTAATCTTATCATCATTAATTAAAACTTCTACTAATTCTCCATACTCATTAATCATTTTTAGCCTTTCTTAAAAGATAACTTATGAAATTTTTTTTACCTCTAAAATGATTTTTAAAATTTGTTATAATAAATCTAGTGTCTTTCCTTAATTCCTCATCTCTTTCAATAGGTAATATTAAAAAAAAGTATCCTCTATCATCTAATATATTATTTACAACATCAAGTAATTCAGAAACTTTTAAACAAACTTCAAATTTTGAAATTTTCATAATTTCATCTTGTGGCATATATCCACTATTAGTCTTATAAAACGGTGGGTTTGATATTATATATTTAAATTTAAATGGTAAATTAAAATCCTTTATATCCATATTATATGCTTTAACCGATATATTATTTAAAGAAATATTAGAAACTAGTATATCATATACACTTTTTTGTATCTCAACTGCATGAAATTCTGTAAAATTTTTATGTCTATAAAGCATAAATGTAAGAGTACCTATACCAGCACCTATATCAAGCATATTTCCAACTTCATCTATATTAACTAGGTTTTCTTTAATAAATTCAATTAAATCCAAAGCATCTGTAGTAATATTTAATGCACCTTGACCATAATTTAATTTTAAATCCACACTTTCTAAGTAGTGTGTCATATTACCAATATATTTCACGTCCATATTTCCCAAAAGCATTAAGAATTCTACCCTCATCATTATACTTTATTTGATAAAATTCTACTCTTCTATTAAATGCTTTGTTTACTTCTTTAACTAAATCTCTAAAATCTAATCTTCCCTCGGCAGTGAAATAAAATATTAATTTTTCTCCACCGAACATATATTCCCCTATAACTAAATTCATTTCAGGTAAAACTCTTTTTACTATTTCTTTACAAATAAAATAGGCTTCTCTAGCTTTTTCATCTAAAATATCTAATTCCTTAACTTCTTCATCGTTTAATTTTCTTTTCACTTTTCTTATTTTTAAATCATCATCTTCTGATTCAAAATTAACATTATTTAGTCTATTTTCACCTAATACTACACCTATTTGATCTCCTCTAATAGTTTCAACTATTACATAATCCCCTTTCTTATATTCATTAACATTTTCAATATAAAAAGGGTAAACTTTTTTTGTTTTTCTAAATCTAATATTAACAATCTTCATTTTAACCTCTTTCTTAAATTTGTCCATTTTCTAAAAAACTATAATACCCCTTATTTGAGATAATAATATGATCGGACAACCTTACATCTATTAATTTTAAAACATCAATTATCTTTTTTGTTAAATATCTATCATCATTAGATGGTTCTAAATTCCCACTAGGATGATTATGTACTACAATAATAGATTTTGCATTATACTTCAATATATTTTTTACTATTTCTCTAACATATACTATACTTTTATCTATAGTTCCATAAAACATATTTTCATCTTTAATCAAAGCATTCTTAGTGTTAAAATACAACACTTTAAACACTTCTCTTTCCATATCTACATATTGAAATTTTAAATATTTTACTAAATCTTCAAAACAATTAATCTTTTTTTCTTCTCTAAAACATTCATTAAATAATACATGGTTATATATCAAATTAATATTTTTAATAATTCCCATAGTTTTTTTAGATAAAATATTCATATTTTCAATTACCTTAAAATCTTCTCTTAAAATATTAGAAATACTCCCATATTTTTCAATAATTTCATTAGCTTGAATTTTTGCTGATTTTCTATTTTCAACTAAACTAATCAAACTTTCAAGTAAATCAAAATCACTCACTTTTCCCCCTTGTGCTACCATACATATTTTAACATAAACCATACATAAAATCAAACAACAAAAAGATTTTAATAGGGTATTTAGTAAATAGACTTTTTCAAATAAGTATGATAAAATTAAGAAAATGAAATAAGGTGGTGGTCAAATGACAGATATAGAAATTGCACAAAATTCAAAATTACTTCCTATTGAAGAAATAGCAAAAAAAATAGGTGTAGAAAATGATATAGAATTTTATGGAAGATATAAGGCTAAGTTAAATTTAGATATATTAGATAGATTAGAATCAAAAGCTAATGGAAAATTAATATTAGTTACCGCTATTACTCCTACTCCATATGGAGAGGGGAAAACCACAGTTTCTGTTGGATTAACACAAGGATTTAATAAGTTAGGTTATTCTTCAATTGCAGCATTAAGAGAACCATCTCTTGGTCCTGTATTTGGACTTAAAGGTGGAGCTACTGGTGGTGGTTATTCACAAGTATTACCTATGGAAGATATAAACTTACACTTCACCGGAGATTTTCATGCTATTACATCTGCTAATAATTTAATAGCTGCAATGATAGATAATCATTTAAACAGAGGAAATGAATTAGAATTAGATTTAAATAATATATATTTTAAAAGAGTGCTAGATATGAATGATAGATCTCTTAGAAACATTACCATAGGTCAAGGTAGTAAGATTAATGGTCCTGTTCGTGATGCTTCATTTAAAATAACAGTTGCTAGTGAAATCATGGCTATATTATGTCTTGCTGAAAATTTACATGACTTAAAAGAAAAAATAGGTAATATTATAATAGGTAAAAATATACATGGTGACTTCATATATGCAAAAGATTTAAAAGTACATGGAGCTGCTAGCGTATTATTAAAAGAGGCTATCAAACCAAACTTGGTTCAAACTACAGAAAATACTCCAGTAATAATACATGGTGGTCCATTTGCAAATATTGCACATGGTTGTAATTCTGTACTTGCAACAAAACTAGCTTTAAAACTTTCAGATTATACAGTAACTGAAGCTGGATTTGCTGCTGATTTAGGAGCTGAAAAATTCTTTGATATTAAATGTAGAAAAGCCTCTATAACTCCAGATATGGTTGTATTAGTTGCAACAGTAAGAGCTTTAAAACATCATGGAAGTGGAAATCTTGAAGATGGATTAGAAAACTTAGATAAACATATAGAAAATATAAAGAAATTTAATTTACCTGTAATAGTAGCTATTAATAAGTTTACTGATGATACAGAAGATGAAATAAAAATAATAAAAGATTTTACTTTAACTAAAGGTATTATTGCTGTTCCTATAGAAATACATTCAAAAGGTGGAATTGGTGCTGAAGATTTAGTAAAAGAAATAGTAGAAGTATTAGACTATGTTGAAGAAATACCATCAGAAAATGTAAATTCAGTATTTGAATATCTTTACACTTTAGATAAAAGTATAGAGGAAAAAATTGAAACTATTTGTAAAGAAATTTACGGTGCAAAAGATATAGAATATTCTGAACTTGCTTTAGAAAAATTGAAATTATTTACAGAAAAAGGATTTGCAAATTTACCTATTTGTATGTCTAAAACTCCTGCTTCAATATCTGATAATCCAAAACTATTAGGTAAGCCAAAAGATTATGTATTCAAGGTTACAGATATAAACATATCAGCAGGTGCAGGATTTTTAGTAGTAATGGCTGGAGATATTTTAGATATGCCAGGACTTCCTAAAGTTCCAGCTGCCGAACATATAGATATAGATGAAAAAGGTAATATCGTAGGTTTATCATAAAATATTATAACTAAAAAAATTGCTGTATGATGTAAAACATTAACAGCAATTTTAATTTAATCAAAATTATTTTTTATTCATAACTTCTATAATTCTATCTGTATTA
>NZ_LKKW01000015.1 GCF_001891165.1 Streptobacillus ratti
AAATATTTTGTTACATATGTTTGACAACTAAACAATTTAATTTTATTGTCATTCTTCTTTGCACTTGCTTTTACATCTATTCCAAATCTAGGTTTAATTGATAACTTATCATTTAAATATTTAAGTTGTACTTCTGCACTAGGAGATATTACTAATAATGATTGAGTATCCATACCAAAGTTTTTTTCTTCTTCATCTATTTTTCTTGAATCTTCTTTAGTAAAACCTTCAAATCCTTCTTCTCCAACCTGATTTCTCTTTATTCTATTTAAACTTTCATAAAGTCTTTCAGATTTCAATCCGTCTGAATAACTTGCAACTAGTTTTCCAGTTAAACCTATATTATCTTTTAATTGATATTTTAACTCATTTTCATTATATACTTTGTAAGCATATTGTGTACTTAAATGTAACTTATTACCATTATTTTCTTTATAGTTAGTAAATAATGAGATAGTTTTTGCTCCTAATGTTGAACTAAAATCTGTCTTATTATTTATTTTATAATCTAATGTACCTTTAGTATCAGCTAATAATAGTATTTCATCAGTCTGTGAATCATGATTTAATATTGATAATCTATTTGAACTTGTAAAGTTTAATTCTCCTTTTAATGTTAATTTATCATTAACCTTATAGTCTGCCTTATTATCACTCCATACATTTATTACACTAAATGTTTTATTATCTGCATAACCAACTATATATCTTCCATCTATACTATTTTTTGTTTCAACATTTTTAGTTTTTCTATCATATGTTATTCCAGCACCAATTGAAGCTAAATGTTCTAATCCATCAAATTTAGCAGTATTCTTATCGTTTTTTATATTTACTATACCAGAATATTTTCCTACTCCTCTTACATCAAAGATTCCTAACTTGTAACTTAACATATTACCTGTATAGAACATTCCTATTTTAGGATCTTTTTTAGATTTATCATATTCAACTGCATTTAATTTTAAATCTTTAATTTCTATTCTTGATTTTAATTTATTCTTCGATTCTATTTGTAATTTATCCTTATTATATTTAACCTCAAATTTTAATTCTGGTTTATATAATAATTCTTTAGGTGTTTGACCTTTTAATACTTTTTTAATTACAAATTCATTACCTATTCCACCTAATAATTCTAAGTTATTATTAACAGTATATTTAGCTTCATTCTCAATTGATATTGAGTAATCTTTTCCACCTGGTACTATAGTTCCTAAATATATTTTACCTTTATTACGTATTTCTAATTTATCTAATGTACTTGTTGTCTTTAATTCTAATTTTAATCTTCCATAATTCTTATATGTATCTTTTTTTAATTTATGATTTAAATCAACATCTATTTCATGATTATCTTTCTTAGTCTTTACATTTACAAAACTTTCTACTCTAAAATCACCCTTTTGTAAATATCCTGCTGTATATATACTTCCAGTATGTAATTTAAAAAGTTTATGATTATAGTTTACTATACCTGAAAATAGAGTTTCTTCTCCTTTAAATCTTAATCCTTGACTATGGTAATAATCTTTTAAAGCTTCTTCATCATATTCAAATTTTTTATCCCATTCTCCTCTACTTTTTAGTAAATGTTTTATAGAATTTTCATATCCACCCTCATTTTTTTCATCATAATTGTAAGCTGCATTTAATATTAATTCTATTTCATTTGTAAGTGATTTTTTAAGATTTAATCCAAAATATCCTTTAGGAATTAAAGTTCCATCTCCACCTTTTCCATTTAATGCTTTAGAACCCTCTAATTTTACTCCACCAAAAGTGAATACTTCTTTATTTTTCCCAAATATCGCTCCTAAATTTATATCATTCGATGCTTTTATTTTTGTAGTACTAGTATTATTGTCTTTTGAATGCTCTAATCCTAAATTAGTATCATTGTTTACATAGTATTCTGCACCAAAAACACTAGCACTTATAGTCATCAATCCAATAAGTTTATTTCTAAACATATTTTCCTCCTTGTTTTCTAACAAATTATGTGTTATTAATTTATATGTCATGTGATAAATTACAGACATAGCAATTATACCCCCCCCCTTAATACTTTGTCAATCATTTTATAAATATTCATAATATTTTTTTATCATTTGTAAAACATTTTATTATTAATGTATATTATTTGCTTGCTTTTTTAAAATAAAAAAATACTGAATAAATTCAGTATTCTATATTTTATTTTCTCTAATTATATTTAAAGTAGATTTATCAATCTTATTATTTATCTTCAATTCTAACTTATTAAATAACTCTTTACTAACCCTATAACTTCTATTTCTCACATAAACTTTAAAGCTTCCGTCTTTATTTAATTTTATTTTTTGTATTCTGTATATCTTACCTAAATTATTTTTATAAATATCTTCTACTTTTTTGATAAATAGTGTTAAGTCATATTTTTCTGATATTTCTATAGATTTATTACTCATTGATTTTCTCTTATCTGAATCTAAAGAATAAAATATATCTATTTTCTCATTTAATTCTTCTATACTTTCAAAAAAATATCCATTTTCATTTTCAAATAATAAGTCTTTAAGAACAACTCTATCACTACAGAATAAAATTTTACCTGTAGACATAGCTTCTATAAAAGTAAGTCCTTGAGTTTCTGAAGTACTTGCAGAAATAAAGGCATCAGCTAAGCTATAGTAATCTGGAACTTCATGATATTCTTTTTTACCACAGAATATTATATTTTCTAAATCATATTTTTCTTTAAAATATTTAAGTTCTGGTCCCTCTCCTACTACAAGTAATATGATATCTTTCCTATTTTTTATTGTTTCTAATATTATTTCAATATTTTTTTCCTTAGCTACTCTTCCTAAATACATCAAAACCTTTTTACCTTTTAAATCAAATTCTTCTCTTAATTTTTCAATATTTGCTTGATTAGGGTTTTTGAATATATTAAGATCAATACCAGATGGCAATACTCTTACATCTGTATTTTTTATAGCATATTTCATTAAAACATCATATGTCTTTTTAGACGGAACTATTACTGTATTTGCTGGATAACAATACATTTTAGAAATCATCTCAACAAATTTTACAAAAGGTTTATTTAATATATCAATATTCATAAAATTAATATAGTGGACATAATCTTCTAACATAGTATGATAAGTGTATACCAATGGAATACCAAGCGTTTTAGCAAGTATTCTTCCTAAAATAGCAGTACCAAATTCTGTATGTATGTGTATTATATCTAATTTCAATTTTCTTATTTCATTAAAAGCTGAAAAATGAAAAGGACCAGTAACTGAATAGTTATAAAAATCCTTTAATAGGAAAGATGGTAATTTTATTACCTTGTCTTCAACACTTAATTTCATACTATTATTACATGTAATTACATAAACATCATGACCTAATTCTTCTAATCCTTTTTTCAATGTATGAACACAAACTGCAACTCCATTTGCATGAGGTAAGTATGTGTCTGAAAATAAACCAATTTTCATATTTTAATCCTCTTTCTCTAATTCTACAATTCTGAATTTAATATAATCTTCAAATGATAAAATCTCACAACCACAAACTAATTCATTTTCTTTTTCATATTCTTCTAGTAATTTTTGATAAATATCTTTATTGATTTTCATTTTCTTTACCATTATTTTTATTCTCAATGTGTTGTTTTATTATTTTATCAACTTCTTTATCTGTTTCACTTTTATTTTCTTCATTAACATTTTCATCTGTTTCATTTTTGTTTTCTTCATTAACATTATTTTCTTCGACTTTTTCTTGTTTTTGTTCTTCATTAACATTATTTTCTTCGACTTTTTCTTGTTTTTGTTCTTCATTAACATTATTTTCATAAAATCCACTTTTTCTAATACTAAAATCTTGTAATATTAAATTTGTATTATTATATGCAGATTTTCTAATATATTTTATTTTAGAATATGTATAAAATACTCCTAAAAAAAATATTATCCAAAATATTATTCTTAAAATTTTTATTAATCTTCTCATTTTTCCACCTATATTAATTTAGTAATTATATTTTTTGAATTTTCAGATGCTAAATTAACAAATTTTTCAAATTCCATAGTTGACTCATCTGTCAATGTATCCGATATAGAACGAATTATTAAAAAATCTACACCTAATAAATATGAACAGTGAGCAACTGAAGCAGATTCCATATCTACACATAACGCATTAAAATCTTTACCAATTTTAATTTTTTCTTCAGCATTTGAAACAAATTTATCTCCAGATACTATTTTACCAAAATGTATTTTCTCTCCCTCTAGTTTAATCATAGCATCTTCAAGCATTTTTTTAGGTTTAAAAATAGATGTTTCCATTCTAGGAATTATACCTATTTCATATCCAAATTCTGTTGTATCGAATAGATATTCTTGAACTTCAGTTGATATTACAATATCCCCTATTTTAAGTTTATTTGAAGTAGAACCTGCAACTCCTGAAAAATATATTTTTT
Organism: Streptobacillus ratti; assembly: GCF_001891165.1. NCBI lineage: Bacteria > Fusobacteriati > Fusobacteriota > Fusobacteriia > Fusobacteriales > Leptotrichiaceae > Streptobacillus > Streptobacillus ratti. The sequence goes on from NZ_LKKW01000015.1 coordinate 4,487, forward strand.
CAACTTTAAATTCATTAACTAATAAAGTTGTAATAATAGCTGAATTAACCATACCAATTCCACAACCAACTAAAATTACTTTTTTATTATTTAATAATCCACTATAAAAAGTATTTCCACTAACTGTTTTAATTTCTACATCTTTCATTTCTTGCATAATTACATTTATTTCTTCATACATTGCACCTATTATTCCTATCATGTATACTCCCATTTGTTTTAATACAAATATTCTAACATTTTAAAAAAGAAAATACAAATAGTTTTTAACAAAAAAAGAGTAGTTCTTTAAAGCCTACTACTCTTAAAAAAGGCGAATTATATTTATAATTTATAAATAAAAATAGGTCAGTATGTTATAAACTTTCTAACCTATTACAATTTTAATTAACTATTTGCATATTCTTCAAATTTTCTTAATAGTTCTTCTTCTACTTCTTTTCTTTTTTTCTTGCCATATGTATCAAATATGTTGTCATGGTGCATAAATTCTTGCAATAAATCATCGTAAACTGGGTCTATATCATATAAATGCAATTGTGCTGCAAAAAAACTTGCTATATAATCTATAATAGATTCTCCATGTTCTTCATAATCTTTTCTTAAAATTTGTGTATGCTCTTTTACATATTGTTTAAGTTCTTCTTTGGTTACTTTTCTAACTTCTTCCATTTTTATATACCTCTTATTTCCTAATTGTTATATATTTTTGATATGATATTATAAAAGCTAGGTCATTCCTAGCTTTTACTTAATTATTTAATGTATGCTTTAAACATCCAAAGAAGTTTTTCATATTCAGAAATATGATTATCAAGTTCAGCACTTGTACCAAAATCCTTTTCTTCATCTGTTATATTTTTTAAGTTTTTCACTTGTGCAAGTAAATTTTCTATATCTATTATTAATATTTTTAACAATTCAACTACATTAATATCTTCATCATTAGCTTCTTTTATTGTTGTAACTTCTAAATATTTTTTCATATTTCCATATGGTCTTCCACCTATAGCTAATATTCTTTCAGCTATAATATCAATTTTTTCATTAACAGCATTATATATTTCTTCTAATTTTGAATGTACTGTAAAGAACCCTTGACCAACAACATTCCAGTGATAGTTTTGAACCTTTCTATAAAATACATTTAAATCTGCTAAATATATGTTTAGAGCATCAATTGTTTTATTCATTTTTATTCCTCCTGTTTTTGTTTTAAATTTGTAATTATTACAATATATAATTATATTATCATTAATATTCATTTATGTCAAGATATTTGATTAAAAGAAATGAGAGCATTAGCTCTCAATTCCTTATTATTCATCTCTATTTTTCATTTTTTCCTTATATTTTCTTACTTGTCTTTCTAAACCTGAAGATAGATTATCAATAGCTGCATATAAGTCTGCATCACTTTCTTCTTGTCTTATAGTTTTATTAGGAGCATAAACTGTAGCTATCGCTTTATACAATTTACCCTCTGACTTAGTAGGTTCAACAGTTAAGGTAACATCAACTTCTGGAATATTTTCTAAATACTTTGTAATTTTAGATATTTTAGTTTCCACATATTTTTTGATAGGTTCTGTCATTTCTAATTGTTTTCCACTAATAATTATTTTCATAATAAGCACTTCCTTTCATTGCTTCCTTACTATATTATACCCTCAATTTCTTTTTTTTCAAGTTTAAATCTGTTTTAATTCACCATTTTTTATCTTATATTTTACTTTGGCTAAATTTGCAAGTTCTATACTATGAGTTACAATTATTATACCTTGTCCCTTTTTATTTATTTTAACAAATAATTCATTGATTAAATTACTTGTTTCATAATCTAAATTTCCAGTAGGTTCATCTGCAAGTATTATTTCTGGATCATTAATTAAAGCTCTTGCTATTGCAACTCTTTGTTTTTCTCCACCTGATAATTCTTGAGGTTTATGATTGATTCTATGTTCTAAACCTACTTCTTTTAATAAATTTATAGCCTTATTTTCCACTTCTTTTCTTGATTTTTTATCATCTACTAAAGCTGGTATCATAACATTTTCAAGTGCTGTAAATTCATTTAATAAATAATGAAATTGAAACACAAACCCTATCTTTTTTCTTCTAATTTCTATAATATTTTTGTTATTTATATTTTCTCCATCAATAAATATATCACCCTCTGTCGCATTATCAAGTAATCCAAGTATATTAAGTAATGTTGTTTTACCACTACCTGATTTTCCTTGTATTGAAAAAAAATCACCATTTTCAAATTTAAAATTGATATCTTTTAATATATCTATTTTTTCAGCTTTAGTAACATATGTCTTATATACATTTTTTAATTCTAACATATTATCTCCCTCTAATTATTGTATTTTATAGCTTCTGTTGTATTCATCTTTGATGCCTTAATTGATGGCATTATTGTAGAAACTAAAATTAATACAAAAGAGGTAAAATAAATAACTAACATTTCTATTAAACTCATACTTATTGGAAGTGTTTCTAAGTAATAAGTAGAGGTAATATAGTATTTAAATAATAATTTTAAAAGTATAATAATAATAGGTGATAATAACAATGAAATTAACATACCTATTATTCCAATAATCAATCCCTCAAATAAGAAGATTTTCAAAATATTTTTATCAGCAAATCCCATTGCTTTTAATATTCCTATATCTGTTATTTTTTCTCTAACTATCATATTTAATATTACTGATATAGCAAACGAAGCAATAAGTATTATCATACTTAAAATTGATACTAAAACAAATTTTTCAAAATTTATTGCACTTAATAAACTTTGATTGTCCATATTCCAACTTCTTGCATAAACTTTATCTCCATAATTCTCATTTATATCTTTTACTAATAAATTCAAATTATCAGTTTTGGTTGGATTATCAACTATAACAGAAATTGTTGAGGCAACTTCTCCTCTTTCCTCTAATAGCTGTAATGTTTCAAGAGGAAAAAGTAATAAATCTGAATCATAGTTATAGAATCCTGTTTTAAAAACTCCTGAAATAACTGCTTTTATTTCTCTCATTTCAGATGTAAGTACAGTTATTTCATCTCCTATCATAGTTCCTGTATTTTTTATAAATTCATTTCCAACTAGAACTGAAGTTAAATTATCTTTTTCTATTTTCCCCTCAATAACATTTAAATTAAGTCTTTCTAAATTAGTTCCAATAATTAATGTAGATTTAGAAATTCCATTTACCTTAATTAAACCTTGTGAATCAATTCTATAATTAATATCTTTAAATTTATATTTTTCAAATTTCTTACTAATATCTATATATTCTTGTTGATAATCTTGATAAATTCCAACACTAATATGTGGAGAAAGTGTTAATATTGAATTTAACATATTATTTTTCAAACCATTAGATATTGCAAGTGATACCACAAAAACTGTAAGAGCAATTGCAATTCCTAAAATAGAAACTATAGACTGAAATTTTCTTTCTATTATATGTCTTTTTGCTATAAAAAATTCTATCATTTATCCTCTATTCCTCTATAATTACATCAAGACTTGTAAGAATAGATATTTGCTTTATAAACTTATATTTATTATTAATATTTAATCTATATATAAGTTCTTTTTTATCTTTTGTTTTTATTATTAAACAATTTTCATTTGAATTTTTAGAAATTCTCATGATTCTAATACTTAATTTCTCTATTTGATTTATTAATACTTTATTATTTTTATCTATTATTTCATTTTCATCTACATATATTCTAAATTTTAATATAGTATTTAAATGAAATATTATATATACAATTAAAGCTAAAAGAATAAAAATAGTAAAATAATTATCAGATAAATCTTCTTTAAATAAATTCATACCAACATAAAATATGGTAAATAAGATAACTCCAATTAAAATAAATGATCTAAAAAAGTATAAATTTGAAAGTCTATATACCGTTTTTATTCTAGGATTAGAAACTATAGTATCATCTATTTCCATTTTAATTTTATTCATATTATTCTCCATTTTCTTTTTCTGATGTTTCAGTTTCTTGAACATCTTCATCTACAATTTTATATATTCTTTCACCATCTTTTTTAAAATTTAGATTATCTCTTACAAATTTTTCTTTGTTAGTCCCTTTTCTTGATTCTTCTAATTCTTTTTGTAATTTTTCTTTCTCTTCTTTTAATTTCTCATATTTTTGATTACTTTCAATTAATTTTATATTTATTTCTCTACTTTTCTTAATATTATTATATATCCTAAAAATTAATGATGAAAATATCACAAAAAACAGAAATATAATTGCTAAAGTATATAGCTTTTTCTTCATTTTATCTCTTCCTTTTTCTCTTTTTAACTTCTTTAATCGTATTTAAAAAACTATCCAAATTTTCAAATTTATTATAAACAGAAGCAAATCTAATATATGCTACTTCATCAAATAAAAATAACTTTTCAAGTATAGTATCTCCCAATGTATTACTATGTATTTTACCATCATAATTAGTTAATATTTCTCTTTCTATTTCATCTATCATTTCATCAACTTTATTTTGTACATAATTTCTTTTAACTAAAGATCTTATTATTCCTTGGTATATTTTATTTCTATCGAATTCTTCAACTTCTCCATTTTTCTTAATTACTACTATTGGTAAATTAAAAATTTTTTCTATTGTATTAAACCTTTTATTACATAAATCACATTGACGTCTTCTTTTTATTGAATTTCCATCACTATATGAGCGACTATCAACTACCCTTGTTTCTTTATCACCACAATAAGGACATTTCATAGTTGTTCTCCCTATATTTCCATATTCTTAATCAATTCTATCATTTCTTCTTTTGTCTTAACTTCTAACATAGATTTTCTAAACTCAGAATCTTGACAAAATCTTGAAATTTTTGCAAGTATAATTAAATATTCTCTACTTAATTCAACTGGAGATAAAAACATAAATAAAATATTTACTTTTTCTTCATCTACTGCTTCATATTCTATTCCCTCTTTAAATATACCTACACTTATTACAATATCTTTAACAGCATCTGTTTTAGCATGTGGTATAGCAACACCTCTACCTATACCAGTAGTTCCCAAGATTTCTCTTTCCATTAAATCTTCAAATGCTTTTTCTTTATCTAAAATATTTTCATTATTTTCTAATCCTTTAAACATTTCTTTTAATAAGGCATTTTTATTTTTTGCCTGTAAATCTAAATTTATTCCATCTACATATATTTTTTCAAAGATATAATTGGTTTTCATTAATTTTCTCCTTTATTAAAGTATCAATATTTTTTTATAATCTAATCTAATATTAAAATAATTATTTATATAATCTTGAAAACAATTTAATATAGTAATAAGACTCTCAGAGTTTTCAAGATTAGCACTTTTAGAATATTCTATATAATCCTTATATTCATCAAATAATCCATATTGATTAATTAATTGACTTATATCATATATTCCAAGTTCTATCATTAATCTTCTTAAAAATGTAACTAAAATAAATATATTAAAATTAATATCTACAAATGTATCTTCATCTAATTCATTTATATATTCTAATATCTCCATACTTTTATTATATAGTTCCTCTTCTGGATTATCAAATTCTAATACTTGATTTAATGAATGAAGCACATAAAGTGATAATTGTAATTTTTCTATTTTTGATAATGATTTATCAAAACTCTTTTTTAATATACTATTTTTTATTATTTTAGAATTAGATTTAATTTCTAACTCTACATCACTAACACTTAATGGCATTAAAGATGCTAAATGTTTTTTCTTTGAATTTCTAGCATTAAAAATTATTGCAGAAATTTTACCATGTTCTTTTGTAAACATTGTAACTAATACACTACTACCAGAAATTTCTTTTTTATTTAAAATAATAGCAACATCATTTATTAACTTCATTAGTATCTTATCAAGTATTCAAAATTTGCATAATTAGAAATATATTGTATTTTTTGAGGTTTTTTATCAATATATTCACTAAAGTTTATAACATATTTATCTGCTATTATTTTTACTAAAACCTTGTTTTCAAATATATATTTCCTATTTTTTGCTTCATATGTAGTATTTTTATCCATATTAGATAATTCTTCTAATATAGAATAAAGTGAGGTATCATCAAAACTTAATTTTTGCTCTATTGTCTGCTTTAATTTAGGAGAATAAAGAGTCTTTTTACCATTTGAATATGTAATTATCTCACCTTTATTTAACTTAGGTTCTAAAACTTCAAATTTCACTGTATTTGGCATATATTCTAAATTATATATTTTCTTCTTTTTCTTATTATTTATTTCTGAAAATTCAGTAATTTCAGCATTAAAATTTTTCTGTAAAAAATCAAATGTTTTAGAAAAAGTTAAACTAGTTAATAGAATAGTTAGCATAAAAATTTTCTTCATATTACTTCATCCCTTTCTATATTTTTCAATAAATTAAGTTTAGTATTATTAAATTTATATACTACTACTGTATTTATTCCTATTAATTTATCACTAATACTAAAATTTAATTCTTTACTATCTATTAATTTTGTTTTGTCTTGTAAATTAAATGTTCCTATAGGTAATTTTTTAGGATATATTTCACTAATACCTGATGTTTCTATATCAAATTTATCTATTTTATCAGCTTTTTCAACATTAAAATTCTTAATAACAAAATTTAATGACCCTTTACCACGTATTATACCTGTAAATATTCCATTTACATTGACTGACATTTTAAAGTTAGGGTTTGATAATAAATAAACTTCTGAATAATCTTCTGATACTTTATTAATCTTTCCTATAATTTTAGAATTTAATATAACAGGTAAATTTGTTTCTATTCCATCTTTACTTCCCTTGTTAATAAAAATTATATCATGATCATGTAAATCATCTTTTAATATTACTTCTGCTGCTATAAATTTTCTATTAGAATTATTTTCAAGTTTAAAATATGATCTTAACTCTATATTTTCTTTTTCAAACTTCTCTAATTCCATTTTTTCAGCACTTAATAACTGAATTTCTGATTTTAATTTTTCTAATTCTTTAATATTTTCTTGTACATTATTTAAATAATTTAGTTTATTATTATATTTAGAATAACTATCATATATTAATGTTTTAGTTTCAACTAATTTAAAATTAATGTCTGATAACATATTTTTAGTAAATTTAAATAAATTATCCTTGTTTAGAAAAAATACAACTGTTACAAATGCTAGAAAAATTAATCTTTTAACAATCTTTTTTTTCTTTTTCATTTTCTCTCCTAATACATATTTGGTATTTGTTGATTTTTATTCTCTTCTTTTGTAACAACACTAACTTCAGTAGTTAATAATAATGAAGCTATTGAACTAGAATTTTGTATAGCTGAACGAGTAACTTTAGTTGGATCTAATATTCCACGCTCAAACATATTTACATATTCTTCTTTCAGGGCATCATATCCAAAATTTAATTCTGAATTAAGTACTTTTTCTATTACAACTCCAGCATCTACTCCTGAATTAATTGCTATTTGTCTTAAAGGAGCAAATAAAGCTTTTTTAAATATTTCTATTCCTATACTTTCTTCCCCCTCAATATTAAACTCCTTAATATCTTTAAAAATCTGAATTAAGGCAGTACCTCCCCCTGCTACTACTCCCTCCTCAACTGCTGCACGAGTAGCATTTAGAGCATCTTCTATCCTCATTTTCTTTTCTTTCATTTCTGTTTCAGTGGCTGCCCCTACTCTTATTACTGCTACTCCACCTGATAATTTTGCTAATCTTTCTTGTAATTTTTCTTTGTCATATTCTGACTTACTTTCTTCTATTTGAGATTTTATTTGAACTATTCTTTCTTTTCTTTCTAATTCATTTCCCATTCCATCTACAATTATTGTTTTATCTTTTGTTACCTTAACTCTTCTTGCCATACCTAAATCATCTAAATCTGCTTCTTCTAATTTCATTGCTTTTTCTTCTGAAATTACTATAGCTCCTGTTAATATAGCAATATCTTCAAGCATAGCTAATCTTCTATCTCCAAATGCAGGTGCTTTAACTACAACAACATTTAAAGCTCCTCTAATTTTATTTAATACTAATGTAGATAATGCTTCTCCCTCTATATCATCTGCAATTATCAATAATGGTTTAGAATTTTCTACTACTTTTTCAAGTAAAGATAAAATTTCTTTCATAGAATTAATTTTTCTACTAGTTAAAAGTATATATGGATTTTCAAGTTCTACATTCATTCTTTCTGTGTCAGTAACCATATATGGAGATAAATAACCATTATCAAATTGCATACCCTCTACCACTTCCATTGAAGTTTCTAAAGATTTAGCCTCTTCCACTGTTATTACTCCATTTTCACCTACTGTTTTCATAGCACTAGCTATTAATTTCCCTATATTTTCATCAGCAGATGAAATTGATGCTACTTGCTCTATTTCACTATTATCTTTAATTGAAACAGATCTTTCTTTTAATTTCTCTATTGCTAATTTAGATGCTTTTTCTATACCTCTTCTTATGAATACTGGGTTTGCTCCAGCTTGTATCATTTTAGAACCCTCTTTAATTAAACTTTGTGCAAGAACTGTAGCTGTAGTTGTCCCATCTCCTGCAACATCATTAGCTTTAATTGCAACTTCTTTCATAAGTTGAGCTCCTAAATTTTCAGTATAATCTTCTAATTCAATTTCTTTTGCTATTGTTACTCCATCGTTAGTAATTAATGGTGCTCCATACCCCCTATCTAATACTACATTTCTACCACGAGGTCCTAATGTAATCTTAACTGCATCAGCTAAAATATCTACACCTTTTTGTAAAGCTAATCTAGCTTCTTCATTAAATTTTATTATCTTACTCATCATTTCCTCCAACTATTGCATATACATCTTTTATATCCAAAATATATTTTACACTCCCATCTACTCTAACTTCCATAGCTTGTGATAAATCTACTAATACAAAATCATCTTTATTTATTTTTTCAACAACATCTTCTGATACTTCTAAAACTTTTGCATAATTATTTTCTGCCTCTACATTTTCAGTTAATATTAACCCTGTTCTAGTTTTTTTTTCAACTTTTACTTTTTCAATTAATATTCTATTACCTAATGGTCTAATGTCCATTTAACTTCCCTCTCTCTAGTCAAATTTTTCTTTAAATTATACCATATGTTGTGATTATTTTCAATACAAAAAGGGTGTCTAAAAATCTTGATTATAAAGAGCGTCGTTGTATTTTAATATCAAATTTTATATTTTAATTTTTTGTCAAAAAAAGAAGCTAAACTCAAAATTTTAATCTAAGTTAGCTCCCTATTTCTATTAAACAATTACCATCTATATTCAAGTCCTGTTTTAACATTAAATTTAGTACCCTTAAAATCTTTATTTTCAAAACCAAATGGCATCTCTGCACTAAGTCTTGCATTTAAGTTACTAATTAAGTTGTATTTCATCTTTATTTCTGGACTTAAAGTGTTTTTAAATATCATCTTTCTACTTCCAAATAACTTAATATCTTCTAATATTATCTTATTACTTGAAATATATTCTGCATTTAAATTATACTTCATTCCAAGTGATACTGTCATTTTTTCATTATATCTAAAATTATACCCTAAATATGTATCTAAATTTGCATCTATTTTCTTTGTACGTAAAAAATGTGTTTCTTCTGATTTATTTTCCTTTTTTATCCTATTTGGATAATCTAATATTTCTTTTAGTTTTTCTTCATTAATTTTAGGATATATACCTAAAGTACTATCTTTTTCATATATTGTATCATCATATGATTTTTTATTCTTAACATATTTTTTTAATGATTCTAGTATATTTTTTTCATCTATATCAACAACTTCATGATTTTGTTCTACATGTTCTAAAATTTTAAGTGGATCTTTTGCTTTTGAAGTATGGCTAACAACTTTTGATTTTGTTTCAGTTGTTGTAGTAATTTCTTTTAATCCTCTTAATCTAGTTTCATTGTATACTATCCCTAAATTTAAATCAAAATTAATACCCTTATCCTGTCTATATTCTGTATCAATCTCAAAGTTATATATTTGATTATCTAAAAATATACTATTTTTCGTTTCCTTAGTTATTTTTTGTGATTTTTTATCAAAGAAATAATTATATGATTTATTACCAAACCAACCATTTATATGATAATTCCATGCAAAATAACTAAGAGGTAAGTCTACGAAGTTGCCCTCTTCAACATTTTTCTTTTCTGTATATCCTGTTCTTTTAACTGAATCAGCCTTAGCCCTTATCCTAAAGTTACCCTCTTCCTTTTTGATGTCTATAAAAGGTGTTAATGTATAATCTAATTCTCCTTTAAATAATAAATTAGGTAACTTCTCTTTAACTTTATTATACTCCTTATTATTTCTATCCTTTAATATACTTAATATATTAGGCTTTAATTCTTGTTCTACTATATCCTTACTCGATTTTAATACTTTCCTAAATCCTAATATAGTTGAAAATTCTGTCCCCTTTGTATATTCAAGCCCTACCTTTGTCGATATCTCTTCTTTATCCTTAGCAATTATCAATCTTGGTTTAACTTGAAAATTTACTATTAATGGATTTAATGATAAGCTAAAGTCTATATTCTTATCATTCCCTCTTACATCTCCTCTTAAGAAAGTTAAATCTGCCATCGCTCTATATGATAAATAATAACCTGGGTCATTCCCTAATACTCCTCCAGCTTCTATATCTCCCATACTCTTAAACTTAATTGGATTTAATTTAGTAAATATTACATCTTTAAAACTATCATCTATTAAATATTTTATCTCCCCTGTATATATTCCTCTTATACCAGCAGGTGATGAATTCCTAATACTTATCGGTAATTCTAAATGACTACTAAATAATATATTATCATAGGGTCTGTATAATAAGGTTAATCTTGGTGATAATATATTATACATCTCATATGATGATTTTACTGCTTTGCCTTTCTCTGTTTGTATATAGTCTGATTGATGTATATCTCTTTTTAGTTTCTTCTCATTACCTGTCATTAATGCTTCTTTATCAACCAATTCTTTTTCTGTTGTTTGTGATGTTATTATAGACTTATTATCTTTACCTATAGGGTTATTGTCTTTATCTCTCTTAGCTATATCAAACTCTACTTCTTTCCCATTCTTATCTAAACTCTTTCTTAGGTCTATCCAACCATATATTCCTATATGTCTTAATCCTAATAAGACATTTAGTTTATCATTTGTAGGTATATTAAGTCCTAAATATGTATCTGTATTTAAACTTGTTGTATCATATACATGTTTTTCTTGATTGTCTTTTCTATATAAATAGTTTTTAGATACATTTAATAATAGTTTTGTATTAAATTCTATTATTCCCTCTTTATATGTTCCAGTTACTCCTAAATTATTTGATTTTTTAACATATCCATATTTTTCTGCATTAACATTTACATTATCATTTAATAATAGTTCTACTCCTAGTTTATAGTTTCTTCCTATATGTCCTGCATTTAATTTTAATTTAGTTGAGTATTCTGCTTTGTTTTCTTTTAAGTTTACATCAGCAAAGTTTGCTCTTAATATGTCTTCATATTTTAGTATGTTTCTTTCTTTTTCACTTTGATGTAGATATAGTCCTCTTAATATGTCAAGACCTTTCATTTCATATGGGTTCTTTATTAATTCTTGTATCTTTGGTAATTTATCTATTATTTTACTAATCTTATCACCTAAGAAAAAATCTCCTAATATTCCCAAAATACTTGATCCAGCAATCGCTTTAATTTTATCTAGTTCATATTCTCTAGTTATTTCATCAATTAAATATTTTTTAGCATCTGAATCAAAATCATGCCATCTTTCTTCAAATTTATATTTATTTTGAGATGAAGATCTACTTTGAGCTAGAACTCTATTCATACTTAATGAGCTAGGTAATACTGGAGTTTTAAGTCCGTCATATAAATAATTTGGATCTAATTCTTCTCCTTTAATTTTAGAATAATCAAAATCTTTATAGTATCCCGGTAAAAGATGTTGAAAATCACTTGGTATTTGTGTCCAAGCTCCTATAGTCGAATATTTTCTATCAAGTCCTAATCCTAATCTTTTATAAAGTTTTTGGGCAATTCTATTAGCCATATCATTAAGTCCTTTAGCATTCTTAACCTCTTTACTTAATCCTATACCCGGTGCAATAAAAGATGTAGCTGTAGGCTTTTCTTCTTTTTCAAGTATTTTTGTTAAATCTGAAAGATTTCTAAAATTTTTATTTGAATGTATCTCATCAAACAAAGTCTTAGTTACATACCTAATTGGAGAATCTCCATAAAGCGAACCTGAATAATGTCCAAGTATTCTACTTGTCCCCTTAAATCCAGATACTTCTGCCTTTTCTAAGTCTGCATGTTCATTCTCATACTCATCTTTGCTAATTTCTGGCTTAAGTTCTTTATACTTATCCTTTAATGTCCACTTCTTAAAATACTCTACCTTATCATAACCAGGTGCCGTATATTTAATCTTATCTAACTCATCTGTTAAATCATATGACCTCTTATAATTATTAAATAAGACTGAAGCACTAACATAACTACCACCATTTTTATACACAACTGTTGGTCCTATATTTATACTCTTATCTTGTCCTGCAAAATATAGGGATAAAGATAAATTCCTATCAGGTGTTGGATTAACTCTAAAGTTATAATCAACTACCTTATTCTTTAAAGGCTTTTCATCATCTATTTTGTCTATGTCTACTTTCTCTTTACTTTCTCCCTTAACATAATAGTTAATCTCTCCATTAACATACTTATTATCAGAAGTTAATGTTAGTTTTATTTTATCTATCTCATTATCTCCTAAAAATTTTGTATGTGTAATCTTTTTACCAAATATATCTGCCTTTATTCCTAAACCTATATAGTTCTCTTTTAATTTAACACTTAATTTCTTTCTTAATTCTACATTCCTTGATAAATACTTTCCAGCTAACTCTATATCTCTAGCTGTTGGATTGTATTTTGGAATATATAAATCAAGATCTTGATTAGGCTTAGGATTGGGACTAGGTTGAGTGTTCCCACCATTATTATTTTCTTTTTCATAATCTTTATATTTTTTTGCTCTAAATAAATCCACTACTTGAGGTATTAATTTACTTACATTCTCTAGTCCATCAACACCAAAAGTTGCATCAACACCGAAAGTTACCTCTCCACTTATTTTACTTTTTTCTTCTGAGTATGCAAGTGAAGATAATAGTAGTAAAAATAATATCTTTTTTTGTTTCATAATTTAATTTATGATAAAAATATCATAATCCTCCTTTTTATGACTTTACCCATTTAACCTTAAGACATTATATCTTAAAAAGATTAATTTTACAATAAAAATCAAGTATTAAAAAATCACTTTTTTTACAATGTTAAAATACATTTGCTTACAAGCGTTTAAAAATCATATTTATATTTAATTTATATAAGTTATATTTTCTTTGTTATTTATAAAAGTAGCGTTTTAAAAAAAAGACCGAGATAAAATCTCGGTTAAAATATAAATTATTATGCCCAATTTCCATTTATAAATACTGGAATTTCTTCTCCATTTTCCTTAATTCCAACTATTTTTAGTGTTTCATCTCCTATCATAAAATCTTCATGCACTAAACTATTATTTACACCAGATTCTAAAGCCTCTAATTCAGACATATCTGTCCCACCTTTAATACACACTGGGTATGCCTTACCTAAGGCTAAATGACATGAAGCATTTTCATCATATAGTGTTTCACTAAACATAATATTAGTATTAGATATAGGGGAATCAAATGGTACTAATGCTACCTCACCTAAAAATAATGCTCCCTCATCAGTTTCAAGTAATGATTTTAATACTTCTTCTCCCTTTTTAGCACTATAATCTACTACTTTTCCATCTTTAAATACTAATTTAAATTCATCTATTAAATTTCCACTATAATTTAAAGGTTTTGTACTATAAACAACACCATTTACACCATTTCTATGTGGCAGAGTAAATATTTCTTCTGTAGGCATATTAGCAGTAAATTCTACCCCATTAGCATTTACTGATTTACCAGATATCCATATATGTCCTTTTGGTAATTCTATAGTTAAATCTGTTCCTTTTTCACTACTATATTTCAAATATTTAAACTGCATATTATTTAAATACTCAGCTTTGTCATCTAAATTATTTAAATGATTTTCCCAATTTTTTATAACATCTCCATCTATTCTCATAGTATAGAATATTAAGTCCCATAATTTAGAAACTGCATCTTCCACACATAAATCAGGGAATACTACCTTTGCCCAAGCTTCTGTAGCTGCACCTATAACAACCCATGAATTTTCATTATTCATTAAAGCTTTTCTAAATCCAGTCAGTGCCTTAGACATTGCAATAGTTCCTGCCTTAATTTTTTCTTGATCTAGTCCCTCTAAATTATTTGGATCTGAACCTATTATTGAAATAAACACAGCATTTCTTTTAACATTATCTTCATTTTGTAAAACTACATATTCTCTAACATCTTCTAAAGTTTCTTGTGAGGCATATTCAAACCTTTGTCTATTTAATACATCATCTCTCCACATTACTTGCACATCTCCTGCACCAGCCTTATATACTTCCTCACTTAATAAATACACAAAGTCCCTATTTTCAGTTAAAGCTCTAATAACCACTAATTGATTTTTTTGTACATTAGTCCCTATTTTTATTACAGCTTCTGCATATTTTCTCAATTTTTCATTAAATAACATTTCCACCTCTTTCTAATAATAGAGGATTACTGTAAACAGCAATCCTCTAATATTAATAATTTATAATTTCAATTTTTAATTTATTAACTTCATCTTCACCTAATAAATATTCAATAACTGCTAAACCAAAATCTTTTGCAGCTGCTACCGATCTACCTGTAATAATATTTTCACATTCTACTACTGGTGAATTTTCTATTATAGCTCCATTTTCAATTAATTCTTCTTCAAGACCATTAAAAACTGTAGCTTTTTTATCTTTTAAAAATCCAAGTTTTGCTAAATATTTAGGAGCTGCACAAATAGCTGCTACTAAATTATTTTTGTTATAGTAATCTGTTAATTTATTTTTCAAAATTTCTGACTTAAAATACTCAGAAGTTCCTAAACCTCCTGGTAAAAATATACAATCATAATCCATAAAATCTACTTCATCTAATATTTTTTCAGCAAATATTTCAATATTATGTGAACCTTTAATCTTTTTTTCAACATAAAGACTTACTAAATCTACATGTATACCTGCTCTTCTAAACAAATCAACAGGGAATAAAGCTTCTATTTCTTCTATATCATTAAATATCATAACTGCTATTTTTTTCATATTATGATCCTAAAAAATATTTTATCAATACATTTACTGGCCATGCTAATAAAGATAATAATGCGAATACAAACATTCTATAAACAAATCCTATAGAAAGTCTATCAGAAAATCTTTTAAATAATACTGATGCACCAAATATTGCAAATATTATTAATACTAATCTTCCAGGTGTTTCATTTATTACTGAAACAATAAAAAATATGAAATATAGTATGTAGTCAAATTTTGAAAAAGGTAAATTTTTTAATTCATTATTTTCTTGTTTATCAACTGTTTCTTGTTTTACTTCTTCTTTTTTTATTTTTAATTTTCTCATATCATTCCTATCTTAAAGCATCAATTACTTCTTGTGGAGTATCTTTACTTAAAATTAAATCTCTATATTTTTGTGCTTCTGCATAATTTGATTCTAATATTTTTTTCTTAACTTGTAATACTGATGATGCTGACATACTAAATGCGTCAAGTCCCATTCCAAGTAATAATTCTGTTGATTGTTTGTTTCCTGCAAACTCTCCACACATACTTATAGGTATTCCTCTATCATGTGCAGCATCTATAACTTTTTGTATAGCTTCAAGTACCGCAGGGTTAAATGCAGAGTAAAGGTCTGAAACCATTTCATTACCTCTATCTACTGCTAAGAAATATTGTGTTAAATCATTAGTACCTATAGAGAAGAAATCAACTTCTTTTGCAAATTTATATGCAATTATAGCTGAAGATGGTGTTTCTATCATTATACCAACCTTAATATTTCTATCAAATTTTTTACCAATTTCATCTAATTCTTTTTTACATTCTTCAAGAATAACATTTGCTGCTCTTACTTCGTTTATTGAAGTTATCATTGGATACATGATTTTAACAGTTCCATATGCAGATGCTCTTAATATAGCTTTTAATTGAGTTTTAAACATATCTTTATGTACTAAAGAAATTCTAATCGCTCTATATCCTAAAAATGGATTCATTTCTTTTGGTAAATCTAAATAAGGTAATTCCTTATCTCCACCTATATCCATAGTACGAATAGTTATAGGGCAATTTTTCATTTTTTCAACAACTTCTCTATACGCTTTATATTGTTCTTCTTCTGTTGGCATATGACCAGAATTCATAAATAGAAATTCAGTTCTATATAATCCTACACCTGTTGCTCCTGCTTCCATAACAGCATCTATATCTTCTGGTTTACCTATGTTACCCCAAATTTCTACTGCATGTCCATCTTTAGTAATTGGTTTTAAATCTTTAATTTTCTTTAATTCTTCTTTTGCCTTTAATTGTTCTTCTCTTTTAATTTCATATTCTTTAATTAATTCATCACTTGGATTTAAATAAATTTCTCCTTTATCTCCATCAATAATTATACTTTGACCATCTACAACTTCAGAAAGTATAGATCTTGTTCCTACTACTGCTGGAATTTCAAGTGATCTTGCCATAATAGCAGAGTGAGCTGTTTTCCCTCCTATTTCTGTTACAAATCCATTACAATGAACTAGATCAAGTTGTGCAGTATCAGATGGTGTTAAGTCATTAGTAACAATAATTGTATTCGGCTCTAAATTACCTAAATCGCTTATTTTAATATTTAATAAATTTTTTAACCATCTCTTACCAATATCTTGGAAATCTGCTGCTCTTTCTCTTAAATAAGGATCATCTAGTTGAGAAAGCATTAGTGAATATTCATCTATTCCATCTTTTAATGCGTGAGCTGCTTTTAAACCCTCTTCCATTATTTTATTTTTGATTTCATCCATTAAATCTTCATCTTCTAATAATAGAATATGACCATCAAAAATATCAGCCTTATCATCACCCATTTTAATTCTTACTTTTTCTCTAATAGCAATAAGTTGAGTTTTAGATTTTTTCATAGCCTCTTCTAGTTTAATAATTTCAGATTCTGATGTTTCACCTGAAAGCGATTTTTCTTCAGGAAGTTGTATTTCTTCTTCATGAAACACATAAACTTTACCAATAGCAACTCCCTCAGAAGCTCCAATACCTGTTAATCTCATCATAGTAATTTCCTCCAATTTATTTATTATTTCTTAATTCTTTTATTTTGTCCCTTAACAACTTAACTATATCGCCTTTTCCAAAATTAGCAGCTAAATCTATAGCACTACCACCATTAAAATCTCTATGTAATGGATTTGCACCTTTTTCAATTAAAAATTTTGCAATTTCATAATTTCCTTTAAGTGCAGCATCTTCAAGTGGATGCCACCCATCTACATCATTTTGAAAATTTACCATTTCAGGATATTTTTCAACCAGTAATTTAACTGCTTCAAAATTTTCAAAAAAAATAGCAGTATGCAAAGGGTATTTACCTAATACATGATGTTTAACATTTATATTAACATCTTTTTTTAACAACTCTTCTAATATATATATATTATCATATTCTATAGCAATTATTAGTGCCGTTTCTCCAATCTTATTTTCTGCATTAATATCTATTTTTTCCACTCCTTTTTTTACTATTGGAGCAAATCCCGGAGAATACGCATTTTCTGGATAAATACTAATATTTCTTTCTTCATCTCCAGATATATATGAAGATGCTAAAGTATTATTTGAAAATTTAATTGCAGTAAAAAATTCATTTAATATCTTTTCTTTTTTTTGTTCAACTTCTAATTTTTCTTTTGAAATTAATAGAGTTTCTTCAGCAAAAATATTGATATTTAATATAATAATAGATAGTAGTAATAATATTTTTTTCATACATTCACCACTTTTTACAATTTGTTTAATTATATCACATTACAGTGTTTCTATCAACTTTAAAAATCTGTCATATTTTTTCAAAAATTCTTTATCTTTAAGTTTTTCTTTTAATAAATCTGGTCTATTTTTCAAAGTTTTAAGTATTGCTTTTATTTCTCTATATTCATTAATTTTTTTATGATTTCCTGAAATTAACACCTCTGGGACTTCCATTTTATCTATTATTTGTGGTCTAGTATATTGAGGAAATCCTAACAATCCATTATAGAAAGAATCTGTTTCATACGATTCTTTTTTAATTATTCCCTCTTTCATACGCATAATACCGTCTATTATAACTAAGGCTGGTAAATCTCCACTACTTAATACATAATCTCCTATAGAAATCTCTTCATCTACAAACTTATCTATTACTCTTTGATCAAGACCCTCATATTTACCTGATATTATACATAAATCTTCAATTTTAGATAATTCTATTAATTTTTCTTGAGTTAATTTTTTACCCTGAGGTGTAACAAAAACAGTAAATGGTTTTTTAACTTTTGATTTTCTTAAATTTACAAAATATTTCCAAAAAGGTTCTGGTTTAAGTACCATACCTGCTCCACCACCAAAAGGTGTATCATCTACTTGTTTATGTTTATTATCACTGTAATCCCTAATATTTTCTATATCTATTTCAATATTTTGTTCATTTGCTCTTTGCATAATAGTCTGTGATAAATACATCTCAAATATTTCATTAAATAAAGTTAAAACCCTTATTTTCATATCACATCATTCCTTCTAATAACTCCACTTTTATTATTTTTTGACTATCATCTATTTCTTTTACAAAAACATCTATAAATGGAATTAATACTTCTCTTTCTTCTTTAACAACTACTAAAATTGAATGTGCAGCTGTATCCATAATATCAACAACTTCACCAATATTTTCTGAATTATTTAATACATTATAGCCAATAACTGATTCCTCTTCTTCATATTCTGGTATTAAATCTGCTCTAACATATATCTTATACCCTATTAAAGCTTTAGCTTCATCAATATTTTTTATCTTATCTAAATCTAATAAAGCTCTTTTACCAGTAATACCTTTAACATCTTCAACTTTAGCAATCTTAACATCATTAAAATCGTTTTTAATTATGACATTTAAGTCTTTTAATTCCTCTAAAAGAGGAAATATAGTATTAACTTTTACTGTACCTAAAAGTCTATGTGTTCCTGTAATTGTCCCTATTAATATTAAATTTTCCATTTTTAATCCTCGTTTTCTTTTTTATAATTTGTTCTTATTTTAAAAGTAAAATATAGGGAAGAAATATATAAGCTCATAATTAAATTAATTAATATTATTAAATAATTATACAATGGATTATATCCAGAGATATAATTATGAAATGTTAAAATTACCATAGATACCGTATAAGGTAATAAGAAAGCTAATAAATATATGAATAATTTAGCAACTAATTCAATAGAAAATCTTATAGATGATTTTAAGTCTAAATTTTCTATAAAAAAGAAATAAGGCAAAAATACTAAAAGCATTCTTAATATATCTGAAATAATTGATAATTGAGGTATTAATATATGTAATGCTCCAAGTGATGTATAAAAAATTAAATATATTCCAGCTTTTTTATAATTTACACTATAACCCATACTTTTAGATAAAACAATTAATAGTGATATAATTAAAATAGAGTTTAATAAAAGTATTAATAATACTACCATTCCATATGAATATATATTATCTATCCTATGTTCAAATATTGGAGCAATTCTTCCAGTTAAAATATTAAAAATAAAGAAAAGTATCAAGAATATATAGTTTTTCTCTACAAGTTTCAAAATAGTTTTAAAAATTTCTGTAAACATATTATCACTTTATTTTCTTAAAATTAATACTATCCTCTGCAATAGCCTTTAATTTTTTTAAATTCATATTTTCATCATTAGCAACTATAGCTGACACAGTTCCCTCAACTAACGGACAGTCTGCTATTTCAACATCTATTTCACCATCTATTAATTTTATTGCACCTTTTACTGCATTTATTGAACTTCCAAAGTCCACAAGTACTAATACACCTTTTCCTCTATTTGCTTTTTTGATTACGCTTGCAACTATCTCAGGTGTAGTTCCATAAGTATCATAATTACTTCCACCACCATTTAATAATTCAAAATCTTCTTGCTTTAAAACATTACAAAATTCTAAAAAAGCATCTGTCATGGAATTACTATGACAAACTAATACTATTCCTACTGTTTCTTTTTTCATTATTCCTCCTAATTTTCTCCAAATAATCTATCTAAAATAATTGATACTGCTGCTCTTACAGAAAGATGATTGTATCTTGTATTTATTCTTATTGGTTCTAAGATATAATCTGAAATATCCATAATTTCTTGAGTTAATCCCCAACCTGTTCCAAATAAAATGAAATAAACTTCATCATCATTAAATATTTTTTCTGATAATTTTTCAAATGAAATTGTCTTTTCAAATAATCTTGCTGAAGTTGTAACAAGCTTTGGTTTTTTCCCTGTAATCTTTATTATTTCTTCTATACTTTTTTCTATACTATCTGATAAAAGTGTATTTTCAAATGCTTCATTTCTATCTTTATTAAAATCTATTCCGTCTCCCTCTTGCCAAAATCCTAATATTCTTGACGTTAGTTCTTTTTGTGCATCTACTGGAGTAATAATAAAGTATTTATTTACATCATATGTTCTACAAGTTCTTGATATATCATGTATATCAAAATTTGTAACAGAAGTTGCAACTACTTCACTATTTTTATTATACACTGGATAATGTACTAATCCTAAAAAAATATTATTTCTCATCAATTTTCCTTTCTATTCTTTAAATATATATAATCTTGCCTCTTGTAATAATTTTCTATGCGATGAATAAGTTAATATCTTTAATGCGTCTCCATAACTACACCATTTATATTCACTAATTTCTCCTATATCAATTAATACATTATGACTAATAGCTCTAGCTAAGAAAAAAGTAACATATTTCAATTCTCCTGTATTTGTAATATATGAAATATCTTTTTGGAAATTTTCAGAATCTATTATTATAGTTTCAAGATTTGTTTCTTCTTTAATTTCTCTAATAGCTGTCATTACTTTAGTTTCATTATCTTCTATATGACCTTTTGGAAATCCCCAATTACCTCCTAATATTTTAACTAATAAAAATTCAATATTATTATCCTTATTTACTCTATATACAATCCCACCTGCTGAAGATACTTTAACTACATTAAATTTTACATCATATTTATTTTTAATATATTCAATAATATCTTCTTTTTTATTATTTAAATTCCCTTCATTAACATGTTTATATATATCTTGTCTTATAGACTCTTTACTTATTTCAGTATCTAGTCCTATGTTGTATAAATCAACTAAATTAATATCTAAATCATTGATAAATACTACTTCTCCCTCAAAATATATTGATTGTATTCTACTTAACAATTCTAAAGTTTTTTTCATTATTTCGTTATAATTATCATTATGATGATGAATAAAAGAAATAAAATTAAGTAATTTAGAAACATTTTTATTATTTCTAAATTCAAATAACATTCTTTTTACAGTTTCCTTATTTATCGCTCTACTTACTATATTACTATAATAAATGAGATTTTTAACTAAAATAATATCTGTCATATTCAAACCAATTTTTTTTAAGTATGATTCTGCAATTATCATACTATTTACTAAAAATTTATTATCATCTAATGTATTTTTACCTGAATATAGAAAAAGTATTGCATATCCTATTGTTTTATCCTCAAAAACATTATATTTGCAATATACATTATATGTATTTATAATATTTTTAATAGTGGTATTATCTAAATTATCTATAGATAATTCAGGAATAAAAAATCTAAATAAATCATTATCTAACATTATTTTTAAAGCTTTGTATGAATATCTATCAAATAAGATTTTATCCAATAATTTACCAAACCCACTTATACTTACATTAAGTTTTCTATGATTTTTAAAATTAGATATTGCATTTTTTGTTTCACATGATAATTTAAAATTATATTTTGAAACTAAATACAAGGCTCTATATATTCTTGTGTTATCTTCAGCAAGTCTAAGTGCCTTATCTTCTCCTATAATATTTAATTCAAGATTTTCAATATCTTTAATTGAACCATATTTATCTATTAAACCTTTATTATTGTTGTAAGCTAAAGCATTTACAGTAAAATCTCTTCTCGATAAATCTTCTTCAATATTTTCTACAAATTCAAAATTTTGTGGATTTCTACCGTCTAATACTCCATTTTCTTTTCTAAATCTTGCAATCTCTATTTTATATTCATCAACTTGTATTGATATAACTTGATATCTTTCAGAAATTATTATCGGACTATACTCGCTTAAAATATGTAATAATTCTTCCATGGGAATATTAGTTGCCATATCAAAATCAGTAGGTTTAAATCCTAAAAATATATCTCTTAATGCTCCACCTACTAAATATCCCTCTCCATATTCATTTAAAATATTTAATATAAATTGCAATCTTTCATCTAAATTTATGTACATATTATATTCCTACTTTTTTCTAAATTTTATCATATAAAATCCATCTAAATACTTATTTTCATATGAAATTAAATTACCACCAAACTCATCTTTTATTATCTTTATATCTTTAGGAAAATCTACGTTTATAACTTCAAGGTTGCTATATTTTTCAAGAAAATATGACACATTATTAGTATTTTCATTTTCAAGTATGGTACATGTACTATATACTATCTCTCCACCTTGTTTTAGTAACTTATATGTATTATCAAATATTTTCTTTTGTAATTTTTTTATTGATTTAATAACCTTTAAGTCTATTTCATAAACTTTTTCAGGCTTTTTAGTTAAAACACCTAATCCAGAACATGGAACATCAAGTAATATTTTATCATACATACCCTCTGAAAATTCTCTACCATCAGCTAATAAAGCAGTAAAATTAGTATACTTCTTTTCAAATTCTTTAAGCATTTTTACTTTATGTTCGTGTATATCTGTTGCTACTAATTTTTTAGGATTGTATTTTTGTAATATTGCAAGAGATTTACCACCAGGTGCAGCTGCAACATCTAATACTACATCTTCACTACTTGGTGCCAACATATCTACAACTAATAAAGAAGAACCATCTTGTATCACTATATCTTCTGTTAAATAAGCTTTTGTTTTAAGTACATTATTGTTATTTAAATAATATACATCTGATACATTAAATAGTATTTCTGTACCTATAATTTCTAATAATTTTTTAAAATCTTCAACAGATAAATTTTTATGGTTAACTCTTACCGAAAAAGTGCTTTTTTCTTTATATCTTTTTAAAACTTCTCTAAAGTTATCTTCTCCAAATTGATTTCTAACTTTATCATAAAACCATGTTGGATAAGACATTTTAATATTTTCTGGAGTATCATTAAAAATTTCATCTTTTTTTCTAACAAAATTTCTTAATGTTGAGTTAATGAAATTAGCTTGATATATATTTCCCTCTTTCCCAAGCTCAACAGCTTCATATATTATTCCGGCTACATCTGCATCAGTATACATTATCTGAGCTATACTTAATCTTAATATTTGTTTTGTTTTTCTCTTAATACTTCTAGCTAATTTTGAAATTACATAATCAATATACATTAAATTTTTCAAAGTAACATTTAACATATTATTTAAAAATGCTTTTTCACCTTTAGTATATGAATTATTTTCAAACATATATTTTAATTGTAAATTACTATATTTTTTGTTTTCTATTACTTCATCAAGTAATAATATCAAATCTTTTTTAATTTTCATTCTTACTCTCCATAAAATCAAATATCATCAATAATATTATTCCAAATATATATACCTTAGGTATTAAAAATGTTATTACTTCTACATACAGGCATATACCAAAAAAAGCATTCATTAATGGAATGAATATATATTTTTTCTTTCCTAAATCATGTAAATGATATATTGTTAATAGGCTTGTTATAAAATAGATAAACCTAACAAAAAATATTAATATTGATAAATAGTAATTTTTAATTATCATATCACTTAAGTAAAATGATGATGACAAAGCTGCTTCAAAAAGAAATGCAATAAAAGTTGTAGTAATAAGCATAGTATATGTAGATTTACTCTTACTTTTTATAGTTAATAAAAAATCAAAATTTGTATATGTTACTGCCATCATAAAAATTAATCCTGATACAAACATAACTAAATTTGAGTTTGGCATACTACATACTATATGGTATAAAAAAGCAATAAAAACAGCTATAAATCTATACTTATTTTTAATTATTATTTCTTTCAAACTACTCACCTCTATTTTCAAAAACAAAATTAATTAATCTTCTAATTTCTGGATTATCAAATATTTGAAGATTTTTTTCATAAAATATATTCTTATATTCTAAATCATATTCTATTTTATATATATTCATAAAATGTACAATAGATAATGCTATTAATAATTCATCTTCATTTTTAATTTTTGAAATATAGTAATTTAATAAGTATAGTAAATTCCATTTTCTATATACATTATTAGCATCAAAGTCAAAGAATAATCCTAATCTCTTAGAACAGTTATATATATCTTCTATTTCAAGAATAGATTGTAAATCAAAGACTTTTATTCCAAAACATTCTTTTATACTATCTATATATTCTCTAGCTATATCAGCCTCATTATTTTCTACTTTAGTTGGTGATATAATTTTAAAGATTTCTTTTTTTACACAATCATATCCATATATACTTAAAAGTTTATCCCCTGAATTTTCTTCTTCAAATAAACCTGTAATTATATGTTTTAACTTTGGATTTGCATTACTAATACCCTCAAAGAATTTTTCATCATAATCTCTAATTTTTTCTTTAATTGATATATCATCTTTACTTAAAGTTATTTGCATTTTTACATCTGTAGATCTATACACTTTTTCTAATAAAAGTATAGGTAGTGTATTTATAAACGCTGATTCTTTATCACTTAATTTATCAAGTAATGAAGTTGCTATTGGTAAAAACATAACATTTTTTTCAGAACTTTTTTCTACCAATAATTTTTCATCTCTATTTAATATATAGTAAGACATAAGATGTGATATATTAAAGTATTTCACTTCTCCCACTTCTTTACCATTTATTAATGATTCATAACTTGCTGGTAATTCTGACTTAAATTTTAATTTTAAATATTCTTCTTCATAATAGGCTATAGTCTTAATCATTTCTTTATAGTATCTTCTATAGATGTATAATTCATTTGTAAGTTTTAATCCATCTTCATATCTCAGCATTTCTTTATAAAATTTAAGTACAAGTTTTGTAAATTGTATATCCTTTTTTTCTACTGAGTATCTAATTAATATATGATTTTCAAATTCTATATATTGCTTATTTTTAAATAATATATCTGTAACTTCAGTAATAACATCTGTTCTGTAATTACCGTGATTTAAAGCTTTAACTATATAATTATTTGCTTTATTATAGTTTCCGTTAGCATATTCTACTTCAGAAAAATATATTGAAAGCTTATATGCCCCCTCTAAATCTGATAAAGTCTGCATATACTTATCTTGTATATCATAGTTTTTATTCTTAAATATTTCTTTAAATTCCCCTATTAATTTATCATTATTTGGATATGAATAAAGACCCTCTAAAATAGTTTCAACGTATTCTATATCTAATCCTGTATAAAGTAAAGAAAGTCCATAATAATAGTACATCATTTGACTCATTTCACCTTTATAGTTCTCATATAGTTCCACAATTTCATTATAAACTGATGATTGGAAATATATTTCTGTTAATACCTCTGTAGACCTTTTAGAATTTTCTTCCATTTCTCTAAATTTTAAAGTAGGTTCTAATAATTCTTCATATACATTATAATTTAATCCAACTAATATTAAATTATATAGCATTTCTTTATTATTAATATTTTGGTCAATTTTTGGTATTAAAAATTTTTTTATCCAATCTTCTTTAACAACTATTATTTCTTCACCTTTTTCATCATCATATACTTTGATTTTTTCTTTTTCAACTATTTCTTTTTGTTTTTCACTTTTTTTGAACCAGTCCCAAAACATTTTTACCTCCTACTTTATTATTTTATCAATTATTCCTCCACCCAAGCATTTTTCACCATCATATAAGACTACTATTTGCCCTAGAGTTACTGCTCTTTGTTTTTCATCAAAAATTATCTCATATCTATCATCATCAATTTTATCTATAATAGCTGAAACATCATTTTGTCTATATCTAAATTTAACACTACATCTAAATGGTAAATCTATTTTATTAATAAAATTAAATTGATTTGCTATTAATCCTTTTGAATAAAGTAAATCATCATCTCCTTGTGCTACAATCAACTCATTTTTTTCAACATTTTTATCGACTACAAAATATGGTTCTCCAGTACCCTCTTTAGTATTTCCAAGTCCTATACCTTTTCTTTGTCCTATTGTGTAATACATAAGTCCATGATGTTTACCTAAAACATTACCATTAATATCAACTATATTTCCATCTTTAGCTGGTAAATATTTAGATAAAAATTCATTAAAGTTTCTTTCTCCTATAAAACATATTCCTGTACTATCTTTTTTCTTAGCTGTTTTCAGATTATATTTTTCTGCAATTTCACGTATTTTTGTTTTTTCATATTCCCCTAATGGAAATAATACTTTTTCTAATTGTTTTTGATTTAATCCACATAGAAAATAGCTTTGGTCCTTATTATTATCAACACCTCTTAAAAGTACTTTTTCTCCATTTTCATTAGTTGTTAATCTTGCATAATGTCCTGTAGCTATATAGTCTGCACCTAATTTATTTGCATAATCTAAAAATGCCTTGAACTTTATTTCTTTATTACACATTACATCTGGATTTGGAGTTCTTGCAAGTCTGTATTCAGATAAAAAATATTCAAAAACTCTATCCCAATATTCTTTAACAAAATTTACTGAATAATATGGTATATCCAATTGTTCAGCTACTGATATTACATCTTCATAATCAATATCTGACATACAAACACCATTTTCATCTTTTTCTTCCCAGTTTTTCATAAATACACCTATTACTTCATAACCAGATTCTTTAAGCAAAATTGCAGCAACAGAAGAGTCAACACCTCCTGACATACCTAAAACAACTCTTTTTTTCATATTTATTCCTACTTTCAATTTTTTTTAGACTAATTTTATTATACTATATTTTACCCTACATTTACAACAACAAAGCCTTTTAAAATTATTTTTTTTGTTTAGTTGTCAAACATATGTAACAAAATATTTAAAAAGTTTCTGTATAAGTGTGTAATTAACCACTTAGTCACCTTTTTTACATTTTTATTAATTTGTTAAACTATTTTGATACTCTCTTACTACCTCATTCGGACTCTTAAAGTTTAGTACTTTTCTCCTTATATTATTATATCTACTACAATACTTTTTTACTCCTCTTTTTAACTCCTCTATACTCCTAAATACTCTCCTTAAATAATACTTACTATCCTCCCTATGACT
>NZ_LKKW01000016.1 GCF_001891165.1 Streptobacillus ratti
TGCCATTTATTCTCTCCTATTTTAAATCGCCCATAGGAACTACATCCATATCGGCATAATTTTGATTTTCTCCGGCCATAGACCAAATAAATGTGTAACTTCCTGTTCCTGCTCCTGCATGTATAGACCATGATGGAGAAATTGTTGCTTGTTCATTTTTCATTACTAAATGTCTAGTTTCATTAGGTTCACCTAAAAGGTGGAATACTCTAGTATTTTCTTCCATATCAAAGTAAAAATATGTTTCCATTCTTCTATCATGTGTATGTGCTGGCATAGTATTCCATATACTTCCTGTTTCAAGTATAGTCATACCCATTAATAACTGACAAGACTGACAAACTGAAGGATCAACATATTTATATATAGTTCTTTCATTAGAAGTTTCTAATGCTCCAAGTTTTACAGGATTTGCCTTATCTATATCTATTTTAACTATAGGGTATTCTTTGTGAGCTGGTGCAGAAACTATATAATATTTAGCAGGATTTTCCTTATTATCAGAAGTAAATATAAGCTCCTTATTACCCATTCCTATATATAGCCCGTCTTTTTTATTCATTTCATAAGTCATTCCATCTATTATAACTTTTCCTTTACCACCAACATTAATTAAACCTATTTCTCTTCTTTGTAAAAAGAACTCTGTTCCTAATGCCTTAACTTCTCCTAAAACAACTTCTTTATTCACTGGTTTTACTCCACCTGTAATCATTCTATCATCATGTGAATAAATTAAATTTACCATATCTTCAACAAATACTTCTTCTATTAAAAAGTTTTCTCTTAATTCCCTAGTATCATATTTTTTCATATCTCTTGGATGTACTGAATATCTAACATCTAATTTCATATTTTTTCCTCCTAAATTTATTATCTTGATAACCATGCACCATCTACTGCTAGTACATGTCCATTAATATAGTCTGATGCTTTAGATGATAAAAATACTACAGCACCCATTAAATCTTCTGTTTCTCCCCATCTACCTGCTGGTATCCTATTTAAAATTTCTTGATTTCTTTTAACATCATCTCTTATAGGTTGTGTGTTTGCTGTTTTAATATACCCTGGTGCAATTGCATTAATTTGTATATTTTTTTCTGCAAGTTCATTTGCAAATGCTCTTGTAAGTCCCATTACACCATGTTTACTTGCTGTATATGGTGGAACAAATTTTCCTCCTTGGAATGAAAGCATTGATGCTATATTAACTATTTTTCCATGACCTTGCTCTACCATAACTTTTGCTACTCTTTGAGATAAGAAGTATAGAGCATTTAAATTAATATCCATTACTGCATTCCAGTCTTCTTCACTATATTCCAAAAGTGGAGCACGTCTTATAGTTCCTGCATTATTAACAAGTATATCTATTTTCCCAAACTCATTAATAGCTTTTACTACTATTTCTTCCCTAACTTCTTTTCTAGTTAAATCTCCTTTTACAAATATTACTTTTTTCCCTAATTTATTAGCATATTCCACAACTTCACTTACATTATCATCAAAAGTAGATATCAATAAATCTGCTCCTGCTTCCATTAAAGCCTTTGAATAAGCTAATCCAAGTCCTGTATTTCCACCAGTAACTATTGCTAATTTTCCATCTAGTGAAAACATTTCAGTTAAAAATTTATTCAAATCTCAACACCTCTTTCTCTTTTGTATTTATTTCATATTTTACATTAGCGTTTGTTATAATAATACTCTCCTTATAATCCTCAACATTTAATGTTTCATTATTATCTTCAAATATTATTTCATAATAAAGATTTTCATTGGATTTATGTTCTATCCAAACTTTTACAAAATATCCAAATTCATGTTCTTTAATGTCAAAATTAAATTCATGTTCTGTAACTATATTAAATATCAAATCATTAATCAATATTTTTCTATTTTCTATTACTATTTTAGGTCTTTCTTTATATAACCTATTTTCAATGGTTGTATATATTTTTTCTTTTGTATTAATATTAGTATTTAAACAAATCATTTTATTACCAGTGTATATATATGATTTATACATTTTTAAACTTTTATTATGATTTTCAAATTCCATAAAAAACATCATTTTATTGTTTTTCTCTATAGCCTTTACTATTTTTGCATTACTCATATTAACATTTAAAGTTTGTGATGTATTTATACCATTTAAATCTTCATAAACTTCTGTAGTCCCTAGCATATATCTCATATCAACATTATTCCAATAATTAGTATATGTTATATCACTAGTATAAATGTATAACATTCCATCTCCTGTATACCAACCTTTTGTGTTCTCTCCATTAAAGCTCTCATAGTTTGAAATATTATTACTATGTCCTGCAATAGCTATAGCTTTTTTTTCATCTTTAATAAAGACCCTATTCATAGTATTACTGACTTTAATTAAAGGTTTATACTCTTCTTTTTTTCTTCCATGTATATTTTTTTTAGCTAAATTATACATAAAAGGAGATATTTCATTATCAAAATATGAATAATCCTCATATCTTAACATTTCACTTGCAACAAAATTTTTTAAATCTTCATCATCTAAACCATAAGATATTAACATTATTGAATTTAATAACATCTGTCCTATAGTCCTGTCAGATGAATTTTCCCTTGTAATCGCTCTACCATTTAACATATCAGGAAATGAACCCTTATACATAAATGGCTTATAACTATTAAGTATTATTTCCTTTAATTTATGTACACCATCAAGATATTTTAAATACTTACTATTACCTATAACATAAAGTATTTCACCTATACCTTGTAATAAGACATTTCCATATGTTCCATTGTATGCTACACTTCCATGTTGTATAAATGAACCGTCATTATAGAAACCATCTCTTTGTGTAACGGTTTCTATGCCATTTATTTTTTCTTTACATTCCCAAACTTCTGGAAGTGATTTAAGTGCAAGTTCTAATTCTTTTTCATTATTTAATAATAAGGCTCTAAAAACCGAAATTTTAACCGTATCAACTCTATTTCCACCGGTAGATATCCTAAGAGGTTTATTACTTGGATGTATAGCTACAGGATTATTACCTGAATACCTTGGATCTTTTTGAAAATATATACTAGTTTTTAAATTTTCTTCTTTTTCAAAATCAAATTCTTTTTCATTCATTAGTATAAATATGTCATTTAATAATAAAGGTATACCTATTTCCCATTGCCACCAATTCATTTTTTCTACTGATGATAGATTATAGTAAAGTTTTCTTAATATTTTTAAACTTTTAAGTATAATATTTTTAATTTTTTTATCTTTATATCTGACATTTCCCAGTTGATTATATGCTTTAGCTAGTTCTAATATACTATTATATTTTAACTTCACCTCAGCTATATTCAAATTTTCTAAACATATCAATTTTTCTATATTTTTTTCTTGTATTTCTTCTATTTGTTCTCGTTTATTTAATGGTAAATCTTTAAAATTCCCTATTAAATATTCTTTTCTTTTTAATAACATTTCATTCATGATTTTTCCTTTAGAAATAGTTAATAAATTATACCTTATTTTTTTAATGAGTCAATAACTTCTTTATATTTTTTACAAAATTTTTCTGTTTCCTCTTTTACACTCTCATATCCTCTTGTTGGTATATGCTTTGTTAAGGCACTACCTATTCCTAAAGCATAAGCTCCTACCTCTAACCACTTATCCATATTCTCTATACTTACTCCTCCTGAGGGCATCATATTTGCATGTGGCAATGGTCCTTTTGTGTTTTTTATAAATCCTGCTCCTAACATATCTCCCGGAAATAGTTTTACTAAGTCTACTCCACTTTCTAATGCTTTTACTATCTCTGTTATTGTTGCACACCCAGGTAAATATGGTACTTTATATCTATTACACACTCTTGATATATCTTTATCTAAATGAGGAGATACTATAAATCTTGCCCCTTTCATTATTGCTATCCTTGCTGTAATATCATCTAGTACTGTTCCTGCTCCTATTAATACTCCAGATATATTCTCTTTACTTAATCTCTCTATTGTATTTTCTACAAATGGTGTTGAAAAAGTTAATTCTATTATCCTTATTCCACCCTCTATAACTTTCTTTGATATTAAATAAGCATCTTCTTCATCTTTTCCTCTTATTACTGCTACTAGTTTTTCTTTTTCAATAATTTCTAACACTTTTTCTTTCATAATATTACCTCTATTTATTATTTTTAATGAATCTATCTAATTGTTCTTTATTAGGAAGTCCCTCATTATCACTCCTATATCCTACCTGTATTGCACCTATTGCATTTGCTCTTTTAAGCATTTCTTCATAAGATAGTCCATCTAATATACTTGATATTATACCAACTGCAAATCCATCTCCTGCACCTACAGTATCTACAACTTTTTCTACTTTGAAACTTGGCATAAAATAGTGTTTATCTTTAATGTAATAATGAGAACCTTTTTCTCCCTCTTTTAATACTATATTACTTATTCCCATCTTATTATATTCTCTAACTATTTCATCAATATTATGTTTTTTCAATAATATTTCAGCTTCATTTATACCAGGTAATATCAAATCAGCTTTTTTAGAAACATCATTAATTACCCTTATCATAGTTTCTTCATTTTCCCATATAGATGGTCTTAAATTAGGATCAAATGTAATATATTTCCCTTTTGCTTTAGCTTTATCCATTAAATATATTATAGCTTCTCTTAAATTATCATTTAATGCTAAAGGTATCCCAGTTATATGTATTAAATCAAATTCATCTATATTTATTTTTTCAATATCTTTTTTAGATATCTTACTTGCAGCCGAACCTTTTCTAAAGTAGTATGTTAAAGGATCTCCATTTTCTACTTTAGATTTTAATTGTAAGCCCGTCTTATTTTCATTA
Organism: Streptobacillus ratti; assembly: GCF_001891165.1. Lineage (NCBI taxonomy): Bacteria > Fusobacteriati > Fusobacteriota > Fusobacteriia > Fusobacteriales > Leptotrichiaceae > Streptobacillus > Streptobacillus ratti. The sequence continues at coordinate 4,884 of NZ_LKKW01000016.1, forward strand.
TCTATTTCAATATATTTCATTCCTATATTTTCCTTTTTAAGAAAATCTTGTATTTTCTCACCAAAAGGATCATTACCTATTCTAGTTAAGTATTCACAAAAAAAACCAAGTCTTGTTAAACCTACACATACATTTAATTCTGCACCTGCTATGCCTGTTAAATATTTTTTAACAGAAGATAGATTTTCTCCATCTTCAGCCATAAGAAGCATCATAGCTTCTCCAACTAATAATACCTTTTTCATTTTTTACTCCTATTCCTTGTTGAACCTCTTTGTATTAATTTAGCTGATAATTCTATATATTCTATAGGTTTGTCCAAATTCTTTATTCTTTCTAGCATTACTTCTGCACACTTAACTCCACATTCATATGATTCTTGACTTATGGTTGTAACACCCTCTTTATTTACGAGTTCTGCCCAGCCCCAATCATCAAAGCTACATATCCCTATATCATCTTCTTCTATATCAAAACCTAATTTTTTAATGCTTTGTAATACCTCTAATAATACTTTTCCATTCATACAAAAGATTGATTTTCTTTTATCATTTCTTCCAAAAAATTCAAGGATTTTCTTATTTAAATTTTTGTCATCTTTTTCCTCATAAATATATGTAATATCATCTTTTATACCAAAAAATTTTTCTAGTGATTCTACATATGCACTATGTCTTAATTCCCGTATGTTATTACTCAATTCATAACTGAAAAAGGCAACTTCTTCATACCCATTATCATATATATGTTTCATAGCTTCACATGTAATATCATGATTATTTATTGTAACTGTATCTATCACATTTTTTTTATGTATACTTCTATCAGCTAATACTACAGGAATTTTTTTATCCTTAACTAAATTTATTAAATAATCATCATTACTTCCTGATGTATTAATTATTAATCCATCTATATTATATGATATTAAAGATTCTATAGCTTCTATTTCATCTTCTTCATTGTTACTTATTTCTGTAACTAAAACTCTATAACCATTTTTTTGACATATTTCAGATATACCTTTGAAAATATAGCTTGAAAACTGATTACCTATATCAGCTATCATACAGCCTATTATTTTACTTTGCTTATTTTTCAAACTTCTTGCCATTCCATTAGGAACATAATCAAGTTCTTTAATACTTCTAGCTATTTTTTCTCTAGTTTCTACTGACATAAATTCATATTTACCATTTAAGTATCTTGATATAGTTGTTTTAGATACTCCAGCATGTTTAGCAACTTCTATTATTGTTTTCTTCATAATTCGCCCTCTTTAGAAACCGTTTTCTAAACTTTTCAGTATATTATATCTCCATTTTTCTAAAAGTCAATAGTGTAAAATAAGAATGAAAATGTGATACAAAAAATGTTAATATTTTTTCATTAATTAAAAAATTAAAAGGATTAATTCCTAATTATACAGAATTAATCCTTGAAATTATTTTTTAATTTTCCCAAAATAGTTCATCTAAAGTTTTATCTAATGCTTTACATATTGAAATACATAAATTTATTGTTGGATTATAGTCCCCTTTTTCTATGGCATTTATAGTCTGTCTTGAAACATTTACAATATCTGCTAGTTGTTGTTGTGATAAATCTTTTAAAGCTCTAGCTGATTTCAATTTTAAATTTTTCATTCTTCTTCCTCTTTATATAACAGATTTTTAATAAATACAGCCCCTATAATTAAAAATAGTATTATCATTAAAATAATATAGATATATGAACCATATTTTAAAAACATCAATAAACAAAGTATTCCTAGAAAGATATTCAATAAATAGAGTATTTTCATATTAGTTTTTGGATGTATATATGAATCTTTAATTATACTAAATAATGCAACTATTGTAATCCCTATAAACATAGATAGTATACTAAACGTATATAAATCTAATGATTTTATATTAAATAATACAATTAATATTTTTTCTTGAATATATGAGTATACTACCATAAATATTACCATGCCCCAAAAACCATATCTATATCCTAAATTAACATTTATATTTTGTCTTTCATCATATTTCTTAGGTTTTAATTTTTTTGCAAGTATTGCTATAATAATAAAGCATATAAGCATAATAGCTAAAAAAACATTTTCATTTACAATATTATATTTCATAAAATCATCTCCTTTTCTTGCTTAATCCAAGTATACAATATATTTTTAATTATGTCAACTATATTTTATATTATTTTATTTATACTTTACAAAAAGATTGTTTATTTTTAATATATCCATTATAAAATATTTATGATATTAATTTTCTTTATTAAATGTGATATAATTTACAAAATATATAATAAAAATTTTAAAGAGGTGATATAGTGATTCATATTTTACTTTTTTTCTCTGTTGTACTTATTGCATGTGTATTTGTATATAAATATTTAAGTAAATTTGGTGTCCCTATGCTTCTAATTTTCATTGGGCTAGGAATCATATTTGGAGAAAATGGTATTTTTAAAATAAATTTTAGCGATTTTGAACTATCTAAAGATATTTGTTCCTTAGCACTAGTTTTTATAATCTTTTTCGGAGGATTTAATACAAAATTATCTATGGCTCGTCCAGTATTGAAAAAATCATTAATTTTATCAAGTTTAGGAGTTTTGTTTACTGCATTTTTAACTGCTACTTTTACTTATTTTGTTTTAAAATTAGAATGGAAAACAGCCCTTTTAACTGGAGCCGTTTTAAGCTCAACTGATGCAGCCTCAGTATTTTCTATACTAAAGTCATATAAGCTAAACTTAAAAGAAAATACAGCCTCATTATTGGAGATAGAAAGTGGATCTAATGACCCTTTTGCTTATGTTTTAACAATGGCATTCATATCTTCATCTAGTAGTTTAAGTCTACCTCTATTACTTTTAAAACAAATAATTTATGGTATTGCTATTGGTTTTATTGTTGCAAAATTAACAATTTTTTTACTAAAAAAGATAAAGGCTTTAGATATAGGTTTCACAATGGCATTTTTAATGGGTACAACTCTTCTAACATATGCTTTTTCTGAAACTTTGGGTGGTAATGGATATATTGCAATATACTTATTTGGTATTATAGTAGGTAATTCAAAATTTAAAGGAAAATCTGAAATAATTTCATTCTTTGATGGAATAACTAGTATTATGCAAATGGTAATTTTCTTCCTACTTGGTTTACTAGTGAGTCCAGCAATAGCACTAAAATATATAATACCATCAATTATTTTAATGTTAGCTATAACTTTTATAATAAGACCTATAGTTATAAGTTGTCTTTTAATGCCTTTAAAATCTAGTAAAGAGCAAATAATGCTTGTTTCTTGGGCTGGGCTTAGAGGAGCTGCTTCTGTTGTATTTTCAATTTTAGTCGTAGTTTCAAACAAAGAAACAGGACATTTGATATTTAATATAAGCTTCATAATAGTCTTATTATCTATAGCATTCCAAGGTTCATTAATCCCATATGTTTCTAAAAAATTAAATATGATAGATGAAACTGAAAACGTTTTAAAAACATTCAATGATTATTCAGATGAAGAAAATGTTGATTTTATTAGTTTTGAAATAGATAAATATCATAAATGGGTAGGATTAACTATAAAAAATATTGAATTTACTCCGGGAGTTCTGTTAGTTTTAATTATAAGAGATGGTGAAAATATTATTCCTGACGGAAATACTAAAATTAAAAATGGGGATAAAATGGTTTTATGTGGTTCAACTTTTGAAGATAAAAATACAAGAATAAATCTTTATGAAAAATTTATTGATAAAAATTCTTCACTTTACCATAAATATATATATGAATTAGATAAAAAAATGTTTGTTGTTATGATAAAAAGAAATGAAAAATCTATGATACCTAACGGAAATACAATTATTCAAGAAAATGATATTCTAGTTATAGTTGATAGGTGAAAATATTAAAAATGAGGGTTAAAGCTTTTTTGATAAAACCCTCTTTATATTTCTAATTTTCAGTTCCTTTTTTTAAAAATCCTAAAATTAAAGCTCCTACTATTGAACCTATAACTATTGAAATTAAGTATAAGAAGAAGTTAGAACTTAAGAACATTACAAGTATTCCACCATGAGGAGCTGGAATTTTTATGTTAAATAACATAGTTAATGCTCCTGAAATTGATGCTCCTATTATTGCTCCAGGTAAAACTCTTAAAGGATTTGCTGCTGCAAATGGTATTGCTCCCTCAGTAATGAATGAAATACCCATGATATAGTTTGAAATTCCTGCTTCTCTTTCATCTTTACTATACTTATTCTTAAATATTGTAGTTGCAAGTGCTATTGCAAGTGGTGGAACCATACCTCCAGCCATAACTGCTGCCATAGCTGATGAACCACCAGTTGAAACTGTAGCTGCTAATGTTCCAGTACCAAATACATATGCTGCCTTATTAACTGGTCCACCCATATCTACAGCCATCATACCTCCAAGTAATGCACCTAAAAGTATTCTTGAACTTGCATTCATACTTTCAAGGAAGTTAGTTATTCCAGTATTAATACCACTAACTATAGGATTTAACATAAATAACATAACAAGTCCTGTAAGTAAAACTGTTATAACCGGTGTAAATAGTATAAGGTTAATACCTTGTAATTGTTTTTTTATATTTGAAGTAATTTTAGAGTAGTATTTAGTAACATATCCTGCAAATAATCCACCAATTAATGCTCCTAAAAATCCTGAACCTCCACTTGATGCAAGAGATCCAGCTACAAGCCCTGCTGCAAGAGCTGATTTTTCACCTATACTATATGCAACATATCCTGCAAGTATAGGAACAAATAATCCAAATGCTGCTCCACCTATTTGCATAAATGTAGATGCAAGTTTAGAAGTAGATCCGAATCCTCCACCAACATTAGAATTTCCTGCTAAACTATCAAATAAGAAAGCAAGAGCTATTAATATTCCACCACTTATTACTAATGGTAACATGTATGAAACACCTGACATTAAGTGATTATACATACCTTTTTTCTCACTAGTACCTAAATTAGAATTTCCTGATTTTTCAAAATTAGCAACATTTCCTTTTCCAGCTAAAGTATCTAAAATTAGTTCTTTTGCTTTATTAATACCATCTTTTGCCCCAACCTTTATTACCTTATATCCATTAAATCTTTCCTCATTAACACTCTTATTTATAGCAAGTATTACTCCACTTGCTTTTTCTAAATCTTCTTTAGTAATTTCATTTTTTCTTCCATCTGTTCCATTAGTTTCAACCTTAATATTTACCCCTAATTCTTTAGCTGCTTTAATTAAAGCATCTTTTGCCATAAATGTATGAGCTATACCTGTAGGACATGCTGTTACTGCTACTACAAACTTGTCATTTTTATTTTCTTTATTTTCCATAATTTCTTCCTTATCTATGATATCTATAACTTCATTATAACTTGTAGCATTTACTAAAGCATTAACTTTATTAGCATCTAACATTACATCTGCAAGTTTAGTTAATATATCTATATGTAAATTCCCCTCATTTTCAGGAACAGCTATCATAAAGAATAATTTTGATTTATCTTCTTCACCCTCACTAAAATCTATTCCCTCTTTTTTTGTAGCTATAACTAATGCTGGTTTACTTACTGCACGAGATTTAGCATGTGGTGTTGCAACTCCCTCTTCAAGAGCAGTATGTGATAATGATTCTCTTGCAAATAAATCTTCAATAAATTTTTCTTGGTCATTAATTACATCTGGTTTAAATGCCTTTGCCATTTCAATTATCGCATCTTTTTTATTATCTGCACTTAAATTAAAGATAACTTGGTTTTCTCTTAATAATTCTCTTAATTTCATAATTTTACCTCCTCTATTTTGATATCTAATAATAATTTATCTATTAATTCTTTTTCCCCTATATTATATGAATAAGCTGTTGATGAGCCACAAGCTATAGCAAGCCTTAAAATATCTTCATCACTATATTTATTTACATAAGCATAAGCAAATCCTGCAACCATAGAATCTCCTGCTCCTATGGAATTAATATATTTACCACTAGGTATGTTTCCCTTATAGTATCTACCTTTTTTTACAAGTATTGCTCCTTTACTTCCCATAGAAACTAAAACATTTTCTATACCTTGCTCTATAAATTTCTGAGCATACTCATATATCATCTCATCACTATTAAGACTAACATTAAATACATCTTCAAGTTCTTTAATATTAGGTTTAATCAATATGTTGTTATAAACATTATCGCTTAATTTATCTCCCCTAGTATCAAGTATTACTTTAGCTTCTGTTTCCATAGATAAAGTTTTGTAAATATCTCTTTGTAAGCTTTCTGGAATAGATCCTGAAAGTATTAATATATCATCACATTTCAATGTTTTTATAAACTCTGCAAGCTTATCCACATCAGTTTTAGATATTTTAGGAGAAATTCCTGCGATTTCAGTTTCATTATCACCATCATTAATTATGATATTAATTCTTGTAATACCATCTATTTCTATAAAATTATTTGATATATTCATTTCATCTAAGCTTTTTTTAATAAATTCTCCAGTAAATCCTGAAATATATCCTAAAGCCATAGAATTCATACCTAAATTTTTAAGCATAATTGAAACATTTATTCCTTTTCCACCTGCTCTAAAATTTACATCTTTAGATAAATTTAATTTTCCTAATTCCGTTTTATTTAAATAAATGTCATAATCCAATGCTGGATTTAGTGTTAAAGTATAAATCATTTTTCCTCTTTCTTTTCAGTAATTAAAATAGCATCTTTAAAATTAGCAAATTTAACTCTTGAAATATTATTTAATTTAGTACTATCTGCAAGAACTATTGATTTTTGAGATTTACTAATTGCTTTTTCTTTAATTATAGCTTCCTCAATATCTGGAGTAGAAAATCCAAATTCTTCATTTACTGCATTAGTTCCCATAAATGCTAAATCAAAATTATATTGCTCTAACTGTTTCATTGCAGTTACTCCTATTATAGCTTTAGTTTTAGGTTTTACTTCTCCACCAAGCAATATAAATGAAATTTCATTTTTAATAAGTTCATTAATATGTTCTACACCATTAGTTACTACAATTACATTCATATTTTTTAAATAGGGTATAATTTCAAAAACAGTAGTCCCTGCATCTAAATATATCAGACTATTAGGCTTAATATATTTTGAAGCTTTTTTTGCAACCATTCTCTTTTTCTCAGAATATTTAACACTTCTAATATGATAATCTTCATCTAAATTAGTATTCCTATATTCTATCCCCCCTGAAATCCTATTTAATTTACCTTGGGTTTCAAGTTTTAAAACATCTCTTCTTATTGTAGCTATTGAAATATTTAATTTTTTTTCTAAATCCGTATACTTAACATAATCATTTTCTTTTACCATTTTCAAGATTAAATCAAATCTTTCTTTTTGTAAATTTTTACTCATAATCATGTCCTCCTCGGTACATTATACCTCTATATTTGATTTTGTCAATGATAAAAAATGAAAAAAATGATTTTTTTTGAAAGTTTTTCAATTTTATATTACAATAAAAAAACTGATTCTTCAAATACAACCTTTTAGAATCAGTATTAAATAGTTATTATTATATATCAAAATATTATTTTTCAAATAATTCTTTTAAAACTTCAATAAAATTAGTTTTATTTACATTTTTTATATTTTTACTAATTTTATCTATTTTAAACCTTGAACTTTCTATTTTTTATCAGATTTACAAACAACTTTGTCGATAAATACATCTTCTATAGTTTTATAAAAGAAAATATATTTATATCCTTTTGATTTACATTCTTTTTTTATTTTTTCAGTTTTACTCCTATCATTTATATCATTTTTAGAATCCACATCAAAAACAACTATTACTGTGTCTTTTCTATACTCATATGCTTCTTTTAATAAATTTCCTTTTCCATTGGATACTACATATTTAAGTTGTATTTTGGAACTATTTTTTATATGTTTATAATGATGACTTATATACTTATCAATATATTCTTTATCACATTTACCCTCAACTATAAAAGCAATTAAACTATTCATGCTCCTCACCAAATACTTCTAAAAATTCGTAGGCTTCTATATTAAAAGCCATATTTTCTATTCTACCCTCTTTATATGATTTTATAGGATTTAATGTTCCTTTTTGAACCCATTTTTGTAAGTTATTATTTGCATCTATAAAGTTAATTGAATTTTTATAATTATTCAAAACATTCAATAATCCTATATTATGTGCAGTAAATATTAATTGTCCCTTAGAAAATTCTGCAACACTTTCTATTAATTTTTCTAAATATACCTCATGTATACTTAAATCTATTTCATCAATAAAAACAATTCTACCATAAAATGGTGCTTTTATAATTCTATACATTTTAAATAAATTTTTTATTCCCATGCTTTCATAATCTAAACTTATATCATAGTCATCATATTCTATTACATAATTTAGATAATATCTATCTTCATCTTGTGAATGATGTCTATAATTTACTTTTTTTATCTTTGAAGAAAAAAGTTTTAAAAATTTAGTTATACTATCTAATTCTTTTTCAAATTCTCCCATTGAATTCTTCTCTACAGATATATCGTATGATAATTTATTGTCATTTTCTAATTTTTCTATATCTCTAATATTTTCTTTTATTTGTTCTAAATTTAAATTATTAAAATATTTATCTTCATCATGAAATGATGTTAATATATAATAATATGCAAATATTAATTTATTAATATATTCTTTTAAATCATTGTATTTATGTTTTCCATTTAAAATATAATTAAAAATTCCTATAAATGAATTAGATGATAATATATTTGACAGATATATATTGTCATCTTCAAATTCAACACCTTTTATTGTAAATACACCATTTTCTTGCACTATTTCCTTTGAAACAGTATTTTTTAAAGTTTTAACTTTTAAGTGTTCATATTTTATTTTCAATCCATCATTTTCAATAGCTATTACCATTTTATGGTTTAATATTTTTAATTTATTATTGTCATTTATATAGAATTCCATTTCTACTTCCATTTGTTTAGAAACTTTATTAATTAATTCTGCTATATTTCTTTCATTTTTAATTAAATATTTTCTATTTAAAACTACATTTTTAACTATTTCAACAGATTTTATTATGGCTGTTTTTCCAACTCCATTTTTACCAAAAATACCTTTAACTCTATAGTTATCAAAATCAGGATTAGAAATATTTTTTTTATAAAAATCAATAGAAATCGTTTTTTCAATATTTTTTACACCATTAATTGTCAAATTTAATAAATATATTTCCATATCAAGACCTCTTTTTTTATATTTTATAATTTATTACACCACAATTATCCTCATATTGCAAAACTTTTAATAAGTAATACATATTATATTACATTAAAATAGAGTGGTTATTCCCACTCTATCTCACTTGCTTTTTCTCTAATTATTGTATATATCTTTTCTTCATTTTCTAATAATTCTCTTATCATTTCCATATATTTTTTAGCTCTTGGAACATTTTCTGGTATAGTTATATAAAAGCCTACATATATTCCATCATCAAAATCATGCTGAAGATCTAATAAAAGTTCTGGTCTATATGTTTTAACATAATAGTCAAAAAAAGCTGCCCAATTTTTCCCATTCATATATGCTCTTTTATCTATAGATTCCATTTTTTCACCTATTTCATAAGGCTTATCTTCTGTTAAATACAAACAAATGTCTATAAAATCTTCATTATTAATTAATTCTAAATATTCATTCATAAGTTTTTCTCCAGTTCTTCAACACTATTATATACTTCAACTATATTTCTATCTTTTTGTGTTAAAAATCCATTTTCTACCATTTTATCTAAATACATAATAAACTCGTTATAATATCCATCTATATTTAAAATCACACATCTTGAATTACTTAATCCCAATCTAACACCAGAATAAGCTTCACTAATTTCTTCTAGTGTTCCTGGTCCACCTGGAAGTGCTATATACATATCACTTTCAAATAATATCTTTTTTCTTTCAGCCATAGTTTCAACTATAATTAATTTAGAAAGTTCATTACTTACTCTTTCTTTACTAGCTAAAAATCCAGGCATAACACCTATTACTTCTCCCCCCAAAGATAAAGATGCTTTAGCTAAAATTCCCATAAGTCCAATTTTTCCAGCACCATATACTAAAACATTTTTAGTTTTTGCTATCAATTCCCCTAATTTATTTGCTGATAAAGCAAATTCTTCATTATTTCCAACACTTGCTCCACAATAAACAGAAATTTTCATATGACCTCCAAAAAATGTAGATATAAAAAAAATGGAGGCGATAATCAGACTCGAACTGATGTAAAAGGTTTTGCAGACCTCTGCCTAAGCCCCTCGACCATATCGCCACACTAAAGTAAATATATCATAATTCAAGCATATTTGTCAAGTCGTTTTACAATACATGGTCATTGTAAAGATAAATAGACAGTACCCTTTCATACTGCCTAAAATGTATATCCTGATTCTATTCCTATTACTCCTTTAGTACCATAACCACCAAATAATGCTACGTTATATTTATCTGATATTTTAGTTCCTAATGCTACTTTAATTAATGGCATAAAACTAGGAGAAGAAAAACTATATTTAAATCTTAAACCTCCACCTAATTCTGTCCCAGCATAAATTTTAATTCCCTTATTAACTAATTGATTAACCTCTCCTACAAATGCTAAATTAATTGAACCTTGCTAAGTAATATCGGTATGATATTCTGTCATTAATGATATTTTAGGTCCAAATGTAATATCAAATTTAGGGTTAATCTGTTTTTTCCATTCAGGTAAAAATGAAACAGATTTATAAGCATAATATCCAAATTTTTTAGTTGTTGTATTATATATAGGTAATGTACTAATGCTACCCTCTACCCTATATTTTGGTCCACTTATTTTTGTATTTGTTTTATTTATTGTTTCTTTTTTTATATCTTTTTCTGTTGTTGTTTTAACTTTAGTGGATTTTACTTTTTTAGTTTCATAATCTCCTCTATTTGTAGGTTTTTGTCTATTTACTTTTGCTGAAAATGAAGTTAAACCTACAATTAATAATATTGATAATAATAATTTTTTCATTTTATATTTTAATGTCCTTTCCTTTAGTAAAATTAAAAAGTATATCCTACTTCTAATCCACCAACTAGCTCCTTATTAAGTCCAAATTCTGTATAAAGTCCCACATTATATTTCTTTATTTTAGTCCCAATTGAAAATTTCCCAAGTATTGTTGGGTGAACTAATAATTCTATATTTGAACCACCAATCATTATTTTTGAAACATGTATATCTGGTCTAACAGTTGCTAGTGTTTCTATTCCTGTATATAGCTTAATGTTATTTGTAACTGTATAATTAAAATCTACTCTAATCCCTGTACCAATACCCCAAAATATTCTTCTCTCATATTCATCGTATAGTTTATAAGAAGAAGTAAAAATACTTGTTGTAATTTTTGGTCCAAATGTAATATCAAACTTATCATTAATTTTAAGCATCCACTCAGGTGAAAATCCTAAAGATACATCTACATTTATATAATTTCCCTTAAAGTTCTTATCGTTCTCATCATGTGGGTCTGGTTTATACCCTGCACCTAAAATTCCCTCAATTCTATACCTAGGTCCTGTTAATTCAATCGGCAATGAAACTAGACCAATTAATAGTCCTGTTATTAATATTAATTTCTTCACATATTCCTCCTGATTTTATTTTTTCCCCATTAATTATACCCCCCCACACACACTATTTTGTCAATGGTAAAATAACATCATGTTTACAATTAATAATTTTAATAATATCTTGCTATCACTTCTTATTTTATGGTATAGTTATCTATATTAAATAAGGAGTTTTCAAATGAAAGAATTAAAAGGACTTAATGGATTACGTGCAGTTGCTGTAATTCTAGTTATTATTTATCATTTCTTCCCTAATATACTTTCTGGTGGATTTTTAGGAGTTGACTTATTTTTTGTATTATCAGGATACTTAATTACTTCAATATTAATAGAAAAAAATAATTTAAATATAAAAGAGTTTTATTATAAGCGGTTTAAAAGATTATTTCCAGTATCTTTTTCTATGTTACTTATTTTAACTGTAATATTAGCATTAACTAATAAAGACTGGTTAATTAAAGAAAAAATGAATATATTAAATGGTTATATATATAATTCTAATTTACATTCTGTGCTTAGTAAATCTAATTATTTTGATAATTTTTCTATAGCATCGCCCGTTAAACATTTATGGTCGCTTGCAATAGAAATGAAATTTTATATCTTATTTCCACTAATATTTCTAACTAATTTTGGGAAAAAATATATTAGACAAATACTAATAACTCTATCCGTTATATCTTTAGTTTGTATAAATATATTGTATATAAAGGACAGTAAGAATTTATCAATTATATATTATCTATTAATTACTAGAATTTATGCTTTATGTATAGGTGGAATTTTTGCTACATTTATACCTTTATCAAAACTAGCTAAAAAAAATATTCCTACTTTAACAAAAATTTTAGGATTTATACTTTTAGGAATATCAATATATACTATGACTATAATAGATGAGCAATCTATATTTCTATATAAATACCTAGGTGTATTAATTTATTCAATTATATTTGGATTTATTATACTATTTCTTTCAAATTCAAAAATACTTGGATTTTTTAACTATATAGGTAAATTATCATATAGTATATATATCTGGCATTATACTATATTTGTATTAACGACACCTTATGAGGAATATTTAAATCCAAACTTTACTAATGTAATGATTAGAATATCAGTTACATTCTTTATCTCTATTTTATCATTCCATTTTATTGAAGAACCTATAAGAAAAAATGGATTTAAAAAATATTTTGAAAATCAACTTATAGCTGTAATTACTCTTTTGTTGTCAGTATTTTCTATTCTTTCTATTTCTGGAATGGACTTAGAATTATGGAGTTATAGGCTAATTGATGAAAAGGAAGTTGGTGTTAAATCACTTGATTTAAATGTTAATAAAATAAATGTTGATATTAAAAAAGAAGTTTCTAAAGAAATTTTAGTAGAAAAGAAAAAAATAAATAAAGTGTTAATGTTAGGAGATTCACTAGGGATAAATATTGCATATGCTTGGGCAAAAGTTCTTCCAATACTTGAAGTAGATGCACAAACTGGAAGATTTCTACATGATGCTATAGAAATATCAAAAAAATATACAAAATACAATAGTCCTGATTCAAATGTTGTAATTATGCTTGGAACTAATGGACCTATAACATTAAAAGAAATAGAAAAAATCAGAAAAATATTTAATAAAGCAAATCTTTTTTTCATAAATGTTAATGTCCCTAGAAAATGGACTAAAGGTGTAAATATGACATTAAAAGAAGCAAAGGAACTCTATGAAGATATTAAAATAATAGATTGGTATTCTTTATCTAAAGATCATCCTGAATATTTTAGAAAAGACAGAGTCCATGTTAATGAAAATGGTGCTGAAGTATTAATAAAAGAGATAATGAGGGTTATGGATTCTGAATATGATATAGATGAAAATGCAAAACCTAAATTACATATAGTTCATGAATTAAGAAGCAAGGATAAAAAATAGAATAAGGTGAGTGCTGTCGTGGCTCTCACCTTATAATTTTAACTTCCTATTTTTCTTCTATTAATACCTCTAAATTACCGTCAATTCCTTTTTCTTTTAAATTTTCATAAAAATAATAATTTAATGGGTGTATTATATAATTTTCATTTTCAAATTCTTTATTAATTAATTTTTGTACTAAATCTACCTTTTCTCCTTTAATAACATATATGTATTCATTCTTTACAGATTTCACATTAATATATGTCATGTTACCAATTTTTTTAATTTCATCTTCTATTTCAAAATAATATGTCTTACGACTTGTTTCTACATCAGTCCCTTTATACTCATTTAATTCTTTAAAGCTAACATCTCTTGAAATTAAATAATTATAATAAGACTTCAAATCTTTCCTTTGATTATGTGTAAGATTTTCTAAATTATATAAAATTATAAAATTAGATTTCATTCTTCTTTCAGTTAAAGAAAAAGCATTAAAATATGGTATAAAGAATACTATTAATATGAAAAAAGCAAAAACTTTAGCATATTTTGATGTATCTATATATCTAAATAACTGTAAAATTAATATAACTAATAAAAATAGTCCAAATGTTAAAATAAAATATCTATTTTCTGTAATATCATATATTCTTATCTGTTTTATAACTATAAATATCATGTATAAAACTAAAGGTAAGGTAAATATAGGTACATATTTTTTCTTAACTACAGTATTAAGAGCTACCATAATATATCCAAGCCATAATATTAAATGTATCATAATACTTTGTTGTTTTGAAAATAACCCTAAATAAAGTATGATTATAAACGATATTAAAAATATAGAAAATATATTATTTAAAATAATATATTCAACCTTATTTCTTGATGTATAATAAAGTATAAATATGACAGTAAATATTACTATCCATAAAGATAATATAATTTTAAATTCAATATTTAATTTAAATAATTCAGATACAATCAATACTAAAAATGAATATAGTAATGTTGATAAAAATCCTAATCCTAAATGTATTACAAGATTAATAGCTATCTGGTTAAAATTCATTCCCTCTGATAATAATTTTGAAAAATAAAGAAATAGTAATATTCCAATTAATGCTACTATCATCTTTTGATTTCTTTCATTTAACATTCCATTTCCTATTAATAAATATGATGCAAATGAATACATTGATGACATTACTAATATTTTAACTTGTTTATATCTTTGATTCTCAAATACTTTATAAAATAACCCTGTAGATATTAAACCAACTACAATAAATCCTAACATATTTGTATTATTTTCAAATACATCTTTTGTAAAATTAATATATACAATCAATAATAATGACCAAATTATAGTAATAGGGTAATTCATTACTTCCTCTAATTTATATAATATTTTTTTCATAATTCTCCTTTTATTTTATAATCTATTTTTATATATGAAAAGAAAACCTTTAGTTTCCTAAAAGTTTTCTATAAAAATTGTCTTTTATTAATCATCAAATCTTGGATAAACAAATGGTTGTTCTCCTAGATTATTTTCTTCATTATTATTTTCTTCTACATCTCTTTTAACTTCAACATCAGAGTTTATTGTAGATGCAATAGATTTAACTTCTGTATCAAATCCTGTAGCAACTATAGTTACTCTTGTATCAGTTATACCATCTTCTGTCATTACACCAAGCATTACATCTATATTTGGATTTTCTGAATAAGCTATTACTTCTTCTATTATATTATGGAAATCTTCAAATGAACCATCTGGTGAGATAGTAATATTTAATAATATCTTTTTAGCCCCTTTAATATTTCTATCAAGTAATGGACTTTCAATAGCTTCTTTAACTGCTGTTAATACATCTTTACCTTGTTCTGCAATTCCAAATCCTACAACTGTTTCTCCAGCATCTTTCATTATCTGTTTAACATCAGCAAAATCTATATTAATTAATCCCTCTTTAGTTATTATTTCAGCTATACCCTTAACTGATCTATATAATACATCATTTGGAGCTAAGAACATGCTCTTAACTTTATTAATAGATGTCTTATATGTTAATAAATTATCGTTAGGTATTACTATTAAAGTGTCTACATTTTTCTTAAGTTCATTTATTCCATTTTCTGCGTTAGTTTTTCTTATAGGTCCCTCAAATTTAAAAGGAGTTGTAACTACTGCTATAGTTAATATATCTAATTCTCTAGCAATTTCAGCAACTATTGGAGATGCTCCAGTTCCTGTTCCACCACCCATACCAGCAGTAATGAAAATCATGTCTTGACCTTGAATTATTTTTTTAATTTCACTTCTCATATCATCTGCTGCTGCTCTTGCTACAGCTGGAACTCCACCTGCTCCTAAAGTACCTATAGATATTTTAATATCTGCTGCCTTTTTTTCTAAATCTTGATGGTCAGTATTTATTGCTATATATTGAACACCCTCAATATTATATTCTTTCATGTAGTCAACAGCGTTACCACCGCCACCACCTACTCCTATAATACTAATTTTAGCTCCTTGAACATTAGCATTCACTGCTTGATTTTTGTTATTATTAATATATACTTGTTGTTGATATCCATTATAATTATTCTCCATTACCATTCCTCCATTTTTATTATTTTACCACTATATCTTTAAATCTTACATCTATATACTCTAATTCATTTTCCTTAATTTCTTCAGAATACACTTTATATGCTAATTCATATTTTTTACTATTAATGTCTTTATTTGTGTATACATTAGTTCCATCAAGTAAGGTTAAAACAAACATTTCATTATTACTATATATCTCTGAAATTAGATGATACAATTTTGTATTTAAAACATTTAATAATAATTCTTTTAAATCATCAATTTTTTCTTCATTTATTTCTATTATAGGCAAATTATCATCTTTTATTTCTTTATAATATGCAAAAATATTCATTTTTTTATCTATATAGTAATATTTATGATTTTTACTTATTATTCCTATAGGAACTCTTTCTTTTACATTAATATTTATAGTATCTGGAAATTTTCTTGAAATATCTATATTATCAATTCTAACATCTTCTTCTATTTTATTTCTCATTTCTGATAAATCTAGTAAAAATAACGATTGTCCTTTTAATTTATCGAATTTAGATGAAATATCTTCTTTAACTAAATAGATATTACCTTTAACATTTACATTTTTAACTAAAAAGAAATCGCTTTCAATAAATAAAAACACAACATATACAAAAGCTATTAATAATAGTAATTTAATAATATATCCCTTCATTTTTCCTCTTTCATATTATGTATAGTTATTTAATTAATTATACAACATTATAGTTCTATTTGTCTACCCTATTTTATTAATTGAAAAGACTTTGTTATAAAATTATCAATATAATTTTATCCATGATAATCTTATTTACCAACACAAAATTTAGCAAAAATATGATCTAATACATCTTCAGATGTAATTTCTCCTGTAATCTCTGATAATGAATCAAGCCCCTCTTTTAAATCTACTGATATTAAATCTAAAGGCATACCCATATCTATAGTTTCAAATATATTTTTTATAGATTCTTTAGTTTTTTCTAAAGCTGTTTTGTGTCTAATATTTGTTAAAATTAATTTTTCTGAACTATCATCTATTTCATTGTCTGTAATAAATTCATAAATTTCATTTTCCATTTTATCCATATTTATATTATTTTGTGCTGAAATTTCAACTATATTATTTAAACCATATTTAGATATATCTAATTTTCTTTCTAAATCTATTTTATTTAATAATACTATGTATTGTTTTTTTAGTTCTAATATTTTTTCTATTACCCTAATATCTTCTTCTTCAATTTCCTTAGAACTATCTAAAACTAATAATACTAAATCAGCCATTTCTATAAATTCTAAACTTTTTTTAACTCCTATATTCTCAACTATATCATCAGTTTCTCTAATACCTGCTGTATCAACTAAAACTAAAGGTATTCCCTTGATATTTATTATTTCTTCTATAACGTCTCTTGTTGTCCCAGGAACAGATGTAACTATTGCTCTTTCTTCTTGAAGTAAAGTATTTAATAGAGTTGATTTACCTACATTAGGCTTACCTACTATTACTGTTTTAATTCCCTCTTTTATCTTTTTACCTTTATCATATGAGGAAATTAAAATATCAGCTTTTCTATAAACTTCTTCAAGTTTTCTTCTTAATTCTAATGGTAATGGATCATCTATTCCCTCTTCTGGATAATCCATAACAACATTTACATGTGCTGTAATATCTAAAAATGCTTCCTTAAATTCTTTAATTTGATCTCTCAAACTACCTTTTAATTGATCTAAAGATAAAGAAACAGATTTCTCAGTTTTACCATGTATAATATCTATTACTGCCTCTGCTTGAGATAAATCTATTCTACCATTCATAAAAGCTCTTTTTGTAAATTCCCCTATTTCTGCCATTCTAGCACCTTTTTTTAGGACTACTTCAAGTATCTTTTTAGTAGTATAGTATCCACCATGACAATTAATTTCAACAATATCTTCTGTAGTATATGAACGAGGCCCTTTCATTCTGCTTACCAATACCTCATCTACAGTCTTACCCTCATCATATATATATCCATAATTCAATTTATAGTTTCCTAAATCCTTATTTTTAGTATAGGGTATGAATATTTCATTTAATATTTCAAATGCTTTATCTCCAGAAATTCTAACTATTCCTATCCCTGATTCACCTCTTGCAGTTGATATAGCTGCTATTGTATCAAAAAACATTTATCCTCCCATACATGTTAAAAGCCCTGTTAAAGGGCTTCAACTATTTCTTATTTTTCAATTTAACTATTAAACATCTTTTTGGTTCCACACCAACACTAATAGTTTCTAATCCTGCTATCTTACTTATTTCTTCATGTATAATTTTTCTTTCTCTTGATGGCATAGGATTTAACTTAACTTTTCTTTGTGTTTTTATAACATTCTTAGCCGTTTTTTGTGCTAATTCTCTTAAAATATTTTCTCTTTTTTCTTTATAATTATTAGAATCAATAAATATTTTTACATTTTTAAATTCTTCTAATGACATTAATAAGTACTCTAAAGAAACTAAAGATATTCCTTTTTCCCCTATAATATATCTAATTTCATCACCAATTAATTCCACTTTATATATATTATCCTCAACAGTAATATCCTTAATACTAATATTTAAATTAGCTGTAGCTAAAAATTCTTTTATTACTATATTAAGTTTATCAACTTTTTTATCTTTTTCAACAACTGTTTTTACAACTTGTTTTTTAACAGGTTTTTCTTTTCTTACATTTGGTTTTTTCACCTGTTCTTTTTTCACAGGTTTATTAGTTGTTTTTTCTTTCTCCATACCTTTTTTAACTATATTAACTAAATATTTCCCATTTGTGCTGAAAAATAAGAATTTAAAAGGTTTTTTTAATTCTTTAATAACTATAGTTTCATCATCTGCTAAAGAAATCAATTCTTTAATTTTCTCTCTTAACTCTGCTTCGCTTTTTGAACGAAATATTTTCCCTGTCATTACATATCTCTCCTATTCATAACATAAACCTGTTGTAATACTGATAATAAAGTATTTACAAAGTAATAAAGATTAAGTCCTGATGGCATATTATAGAAAAGTAATAACATTAATATAGGCATTGAATACATCATAGTTTGCATACTACTTGCCGTTGGATCATTACTATTTGTTCCCATTTTAGATTGCATTAACTTTTGTTGAAGGAATGTAAATACTCCTGTTAATAATGGTAATAAATTAATTGAAAAGCTTCCTAAAGTAAATAATGCGTCTGGCTTACTTAAATTAAACCATAAAAAACTTGCATTTGATGGTAAGGCATTATTAGTAAATGCTTGATAAAGAGCTACAAATACTGGTAATTGTATAAGTACAGGTAAACATCCTCCTGCTGGATTTACTTTTTCCTCTTTATAAACTTCCATAGTTTTTTGACTTTGCATTTGTTTATCATCTTTATACTTCTCTTTTATAGCCTCTAACTTCGGCTGAATTTCTCTCATTCTTTTCATTGATTTTTCTTGTTTTAAAGTTAAAGGTAATAATAATAACCTAACTAAAAATGTTGTAACAATAATTGCTATACCATAGTTACCAACAAATCCATAAATTAAATTTAATAACTTAACTGCTATATCTACTAGCCATTTTGGTGCTAAAACAAATCCTAACATAATATTCCTTTCTATTTTAAAGCGTCATTTCCCCCTGGGTGAAAAGGATGGCATTTAAGTATTCTTTTTATAGCTAAAAATAAACCTTTTAATACTCCATATTTAATTATAGCTTGTTTAGAATACTCTGAACAAGTTGGATAAAATCTGCATACTCTTGGAGTGTGTCTTGAAATATATTTTTGGTAAAAGTTAATCATGCTAATTAATATTTTTTTCATATTTGTTCTTTCTTTTAAATATATTTTTTAAATCTTGTTCTATATCTTGGTATTTTATTTCTTTCATCTTATCTTTAAAAATACTCTTTGCTACAAGTACATATTCTTTATCTAATCTAAATAAATCTATATTTAATCTAGTTGCTTCTCTTAATAATCTTTTAGCTCTTGATCTATATACTGAATTTCCTGTTTTTTTACTCGCAACAAAACCTAATTTTTGTTTTTTTGCATTACATTCAAAAATTAGGACATACTTCCCAGATAACTTTTTACCTTTATTATATACCCTATTAAATTCTTTGTTTTTTCTCAACTTTTCCATACTTTACTCCACGTTTTTAAAAAAAACCGGTGTAATCAAATGTCACCGGTTATGCTGATAATTTAGCTCTTCCTTTTGCTCTTCTTCTCTTAAGAACGTTTCTTCCACTCTTAGTTTTCATTCTTAATCTAAATCCGTGATCCATTTTTCTTTTTCTTTTATTTGGTTGATATGTTCTTTTCATTATATTATTTTCCTTTCCTTTGTTTAAATCTCAGTGATACATTCCTTATTTTATACTAAATAAGGGAAGTTGTCAAGTCTTTTTTCTTTACAAAATGCTGCCTAAAAGTAATAAAAACTAAATAAATTTCTTTTATAATTCTACTTTAAAAATAACTTTTTTAATTTCTTTTTCTTCATCAACTTTTAATAATCCCATATGAGGCTCATTTGGGAATATAATTAAAAACTTTTTATTATCTAAATAAAACTCTGTTTTCATATTTCCTTTCATAAAAGCATAATCATTTTCTTCATCAAATTCTTTTGTTTCTACACAATCATCAAAACTTGCATACCCTATAATTTCTTCTCCCTCAATAACAACATGAATATCTATGTATCTTTTATGATATTCAACTAAATCATCTTTAGCTTTAGTCATAGGTTTTTCAGGTCTATTAAAATAAATTTTATCCCCCTCTATTATATTTCCACCAAAATCTGACTTTATATATTTACCATCAAATATGAAATCTATTGCTTTGTCTAAGTTTTTAGATAAACCTTTATACCTTTTTATATCTTTAATCTCTCCATAAATCATTTTACTCTCCTATCCTGTTACATTTTATTTAAAAAATATTTCATTTTTTCAAGTAATTCTATAATTTCATCATATTCAAAACTTTGATTAATTAAATCTTTAAAAGTATCTATACCCTGAATATTTTCAATATACCAAATTATATACTTTCTAATGTCAGGGAAAAATATATATTCATTGTCTATAGCATATTCTTTTACATGTCTAATTGCCATATTAATTCTATCAATATCCCTAACAACTGTCTTTATTTCTCCAAATTCAATTAATTCTTTAATTTGTGAAATTAACCATGGATTTCCAAGTATCCCTCTTGCAAGCATTATACCATCTACATTAGAATATTTTATCTTTTCTAAAGCATCTTTTGCATCAAATATATCTCCATTACCTATAACTTTAATATTTACATTATCTTTAACTTCTTTAATATATTTCCAATCTGCTTCTCCAGTATATTTTTGTTCTCTAGTTCTACCATGTATAGTAATATGAGAACATTTAAGTTTTTCTGCAATTTTCGCTATTTCTAAATAGTTTTCTGGTTTGTCATATCCTACTCTGATTTTTAAAGAAAGATTAGTTTCAGGGTTAAGAACTTCTCTTAATGATAGTAATATTTCTTCTATTTTTTTAGGATCTTTAATTAATGCTGAGCCATGCCCTGAATTAACTATTTTCTTCATAGGACAGCCACAATTTAAATTAATTTCTTTTACTCCCATACTTTCTATATACTTAGCAGCTTTCTTCATTAAATCTATATCTTTTCCAAAAATTTGTACCACATTATTTTCCCTAAGCTTTAATATTTTAGGTACTTCTGTATATGATAATTGATTTACACTTACCATTTCTGTAAAAGTAATATCTGGTTTAAAATCTTCTATTATTTTTCTAAAAGTATAGTCTGTAACTCCTGCCATAGGAGCTGTATATATCTTCACTCCCATTTTTACTCCACTGTTATTATCTCTGTTTCAAGCATTATTCCAGTTTTATCATTTACAACTTTTTTTACATGTTTGATTACTTCTTGTATATCACTAAATTTAGCATTTCCTAAATTAGTAATAAAATTAGGGTGAACTGGTGAAACTTGAGCATCTCCAACTCTAAATTCTTTTAATCCACAATCTGATATTAATTGTGCTGCAAAATTTCCAGCTGGATTTTTAAAAGTAGAACCTAAATTTGGATAATCTAATGGGTGCTTAGTTTTTCTTTGATTGTATTTATCTTCACTAGCCTCTTTATTAAATCCATAAGTTAATTTTAACAAGGTAGATATTACTACCCATTTATTATCTTTAATTTCAGTCCCTCTATATCTAAAATCCATATTTTCTTTTTTAAGTGTTTTAATTCCAACTTTTTTATCAAATACTTCCACTTCTTCTATTACATCAAATATTTCAGTCCCATAAGCTCCTGCATTCATATTAGTTATACCACCAAAACTTCCAGGTATACCTGACATATTTTCTATTCCTGATAAATTATTTTCACTCATGAATTTAATAAAATTATTAAAATCTACTCCTGAATACGCTCTTACTAATACATAATCATCATTTTTTTCTTCTATTACTATATTATTCATTTCATTTAATGTAACAAAAGATATATCTAAATATCCATCAGCTATTAAAGTGTTAGTCCCATTTCCTATTAAATATATTTTATCCCTACTATCATATATTTCTTGTAACTCATTTTTATCATGTATAAATATTAATTCTTTTGCAGTTCCTCCAACTTTCATATTAGAGTATTCTTTTATACTTACATCTTTTAATATTTTCATTATTTTACCATTTCTACAAATTTATGCCCATAACTTGATACACTTCCTGCACCCATAAATATGTAGACCTTTCCTTTTTTATCTTCTTCTAATAATAGCTTAGTCAATTCTTCTTTCTCATATACTTTAGAATGTTTACCTATCAATTTAGATAAATCTTCAGAACTTACATCGTATATATTTTCTTCACTAGCTGAATATATGGGTAATAACAATACTTTATCAGCTAAAGCTAAACTTTCTGCAAATTCTTCAAGAAAAAATTTAGTTCTTGAATATCTGTGTGGTTCAAAAATTACTATTATTTCTTTTTTTTCATTCATTTTAGCAGCATTAATAGTAGCCTTAATTTCTGTAGGGTGATGAGCATAATCATCTATTATTCTAAAATCTTCATCATATATTACTTGATATCTTCTATTTGCTCCCCTAAAATTTTCTATTCTTTCTTTAACCTTATCCATGTCAAGTTTTTCTTCGTGAGCTATATATATTACTGCTAGTGCATTAGATACATTATGTATACCAGGTACTGACAATTTAAATGTTCCTAACTCTATTCCATCTTTTACTACATCAAAGTATGTAATAGAATTTAAAGTATGAATATTTTTAGTATATATACTTACCTTATCACTATTTTTTTCATCAACTGAATAAAATACTAATTTATCATTACTATATGTTCTTATTTCATCACAATCAAAACAAGCAAGTACTTTATACTTAGTTTGCTCAATAAATTGTCCAAAAGATTTTTTAATGTTTTCTAAGCTACCATGAAATTCTAAATGATCTGCCTCTATATTAGTTATTATAGAATAGTATGGATTCATATACAGGAAAGAATTATCACTTTCATCTGCCTCAGCTATAAAATATTCTGAACTCCCTACCTTAGAATTAGATGCTATTTCTGGAATTATTCCACCAACAGCTACATATGGATCTTTATCTAAAAAAGCTACAGTAGTAAGAGATGAGGTAGTAGTTTTACCATGAGTTCCAGCAACTGCTATACCTAAAGGTAATTTATCCATGATTTCTGCAAGTAACTCTCCACGTCTAACCATTTTAATATTTTTTTCTACCATATACGTATATTCAGGATTGTCCTTTTTTATAGCCGTAGAGTACACATAAAGATCTATTTCTTTATCTTCAACATTTTCTCTTTTTTGACCTATATATACACTAATTTCATTATCTTCCAATTTCTTAGTTATATCCTTATACACTATATCTGAGCCAGATACCTTATACCCTAATTCTTTAAGTATTAAAGCTAGTCCACTCATACCTATACCATTAATGCCACTAAAAAAAGCTTTTTTCATAATATTTGACCTCCATACTTCTAAAATTAAATTATACAATTTTTATAATCAAAAATCAACAAAAGGAAAAAGAATATATGTATGATTATATAAATAACATTGTTAATTCTTTTATTTCTCTATTTTTTTATTTTCTGTTATATATTATTTCATAACAAATAAAGTTGAGTAATTAAAAAAATATAATTAGAAGTCGTAAATTTTTATTGACTACTAATTATTTTATTGTTAATATATCTAAGAGGTGATTATATTGTCTGTGAATTATAAGAAATTATGGAAATTGCTTATAGATAAAAATATGAATAAACATGATTTACATGTTATTAGTGGAATTTCTACAAGCACTATATCAAAAATGAGTAATGAAAAATATGTTTCTTTAGAAGTCCTTGAAAGAATTTGTAATGTATTAGACTGTGAAATTGGAGATATATTAGAGTTTGGAAGGAAAAATAAATTATGAAATCTAAAGAAAAACGAGTATTATCACTTTTTAGTGGCTGTGGTGGAATGGATATTGGATTTGAAGGTGGTTTCAAATGTTTAAAAAAATCTATTAACACAAATATACATCCTAATTGGATAGCAGAAGAAAATGGAGATTGGGTAACTGTTGATAAAACAGGATTTAAAATTGTATTTGCAAATGATATTAGACAAGATGCTAAAGCTGCTTGGGTTTCATATTTCTCTTCAATTTATGATAATGCAAATGAAATATATCATGTTGATAGTATAGTTAATCTTGTTAAAAGAGCATATAGTGGTGAAAAAGTATTTCCAGATAATATTGATATAGTAATTGGTGGATTTCCATGCCAAGATTTTTCTATGTCTGGAAAAAGAAAAGGATTTAAATCAGATAAAAATCATAATGGTGAAAAATTTGAAATTGATGAACCAACAGTAGAAAATAGAGGACAGCTATATATATGGATGAAAGAAGTTATAAGCATAGTAAAGCCCTCTGTATTTATAGCTGAAAATGTAAAAGGTTTAGTTTCTCTTGATAATGTAAAAGAGATTATTGAAAATGATTTTTCAGATGCTGCAAATGGTGGATATATTGTTATTCCTGCTAAAGTACTTCATTCTGCTAATTATGGAGTTCCTCAATCAAGAGAACGTATTTTTTTCTATGGATTTAAAAGATCTTCTTTAAAAAAAGATGCCTTAGAAGCTCTATCAAACATAGTTAAAAATCAAGATTATGACCCTTATCCATTACCAACACATACATTTAATATTAAAAAAGATGGACTACAAAAATTTGTAACTTGTAGAGAGGCATTAATTGGTCTAAAAGAACCTGAAAATACAAATGATTTAGCTCAAACAAAATATTCTAAAGCTAAATACATAAAAAAAGGACAAGGTAATATAGAAATTAAACTAGATTACATTTCTCCAACAATAAGGTCAGAACATCATGGTAATATTGAATTTAGAAGACTTAGCCTTGAAAATGGTGGAAGTAATATAGAAGAACTTAAAAATGGACTTAAGGAAAGAAGATTAACAGTGAGAGAATGTGCAAGAATTCAAACATTCCCAGATAATTATCAATTCATTTTAGAAAAAACTCCTGAAAACAAAGCAGTTAGTGCTAGTAGTGCTTATAAAATAATTGGAAATGCCGTACCTTGTGTTCTGGCATATAATATTGCTAAAACTTTAAGTGAAAAATGGAATATATATTTTAAATAAAAAAGAAACAGATTAGTAACCCAATACTTTTTGGAAAATCTTATTAATCTGTTTCTTTTTCTATAATAGAACTAATTTTTATTTTAAAATTATTTTTTTCTTCTTCACTTAAATTATCATAAATTTTAAGAAAATCTAAAATAAATTTCCTCATATTATTATTAAACCAAGATTCTGACTTCCTCATTGAATTATTTTCAAATAATACATCAATCCATCTTTTAGATAACACACTTTGCCAGTCATATATCAAATCCAATTTATCTTAGAGAGTATCATCATTCCTATATATTAAAACCTTATCATCAATATTTCTATATAATGTATTCCATATATTAAGTTCTTTAAATGAAACTTGAGGTCTAGGACTTCTATCTGGAAACTGTATTTTTGAATTTATAGAATTTATATATTGTCCTGTTACAATTTCAATATTATTTATACTGTGCTTTATAAATATAACCCATTCATTAGGAATTATTTGTTGGATGCTCGAACCATGAATTGAATTATTTTTTGTAGATTTCAATTCTATAGTTTCATAATACAGCTCACCATTTACATCTATCTCTAAACATATATCTGGATTAGTATATATAGAATTTTGGGTTGCTCTTAATATTTGTTTTAACTCATATGTTAATTCATCTGGAAGTAAAACTCTCTTAATCCTGTAATTAAGATATGGCTGTATTGAATATAATTTATCACCAATACATATATTATTTATCCCTGTATTATTTAATACCATATTAAATTCATTTTCTATCAAAAATTTTAAAAATTCTTTTAATGGTCTATCTGTATTAGCTTCATCACTTTGAAATGATATTTTTAACAAATCCTCCTTTTTAGAATTTAAAAATTTTTCAAGCTCATACATATAAAAATACATAAAGAAAGACTTATTATCTTCTATAGTAAAATCTCCTTTCTTAAACATAATATATTTATACAAAGTCTACTATTCTTTAAATAAAAAAAAACTTCCTATTAAAGAAGCTTATAAGAAATATAATGGCGGAAGTGACGAGACTCGAACTCGCGACATCTTGCGTGACAGGCAAGCACTCTAACCAACTGAGCTACACCTCCATAAAAATGGTGGTCACAACTGGGCTCGAACCAGTGACCCCCTGCTTGTAAGGCAGGTGCTCTCCCAACTGAGCTATGCGACCATCTATGTTTAACTATTATACAATAAAACCAAAAAAATTTCAACTCTTTTTACATAATTTTTTCATTTTTCTAATAAATCACAAGAATTTACACGGATATTTAGAATTAGAGG
>NZ_LKKW01000017.1 GCF_001891165.1 Streptobacillus ratti
TCTTAATCACCTTTTTTTAAAATATAAATTATTGTAATTTAGGATTAATCTTGAGTGGAAAAAAAGTCTTGAAAATGTTATAATTTTCTATGTAAAAAGTTTTAAATACATAGTAGAACTTATGGTTAAATAAAAAGATTATTTTAAAAATATAAAAACAATAATTTTATATCAACTTAGCAATTAATGAAAATATAACTCATAGGGAGTTTGTAAAATTCTCTTTTTTTAATTTATTGAGGTATAATATAAACAGGAGATGATGAAATGCTTTGGGAATTTGATAAGGGTTTTAAGAATAAAGTTATAGGTGTAGATGAGGCAGGACGTGGACCACTTGCAGGACCTGTAGTTGCAGCTTGTGTTCGTATCAATAAATATAGTAAAAAATTAAGTGAGTTAAATGATTCAAAAAAATTAACTGATAAGAAAAGGAGAGAACTTTTTGAATATTTAACTACAAATGATGATATAGAAATAGGTGTAGGTATAGTAGATGAAGAAGTTATAGATGAAATCAACATATTAAATGCTACATTTTTAGCTATGAATAATGCTTTAAATGAAATAAATAAAGATGAAGAAGATTTAGTATTAGTTGATGGAAATAAGGAAATTAAAGGTTATTTAGGTAATCAACAAGCTATAGTAAAAGGGGATAGTAAATCTGTTTCTATAGCAGCTGCATCTATTATAGCTAAGGTAACAAGAGATGATATTATGAAAGCATATGATATTAAATATCCGGGTTATGGTTTTGCAAAACATAAAGGTTATGGAACTAAAATTCATTATGAATGTATAAAAGAAAAAGGGATATGTGATATACATAGACTTAGTTTTCTGAAAAATTTATATAAAAAATAGGAGAAAATCATGCAAGAGAATTGTATAATTTGTGGGAGTGAAGAATTTTGTATAAAAAATGTTTATTTACCTGTAAAAGATATGAAAGATAGTAATGATTTAACACAAAGAATTTTTGATTTAATTGCAAAAAATGAATTGTTTTATTTAAGAATATGTAGAAATTGTGGTAAAACTGAACTATATAATGCAGCTATAGTTGAGAAAAAGTTTTCTAAAAATAATTGTAAGTGTTGTAAATAAAAGAAAAATGATGGAAATAATTAATATTTTTCTTATTTCAAAAAAAATATTGAAAAGTATTGAAAAAAACATCAACTTATGATATACTAATTCAGTATAAACGGTTTTTGTTTGATGAGTGATAACTACTCATCAAGTTTTATTGTTTAATTTTTAGAAAGATTTGAGGTGAAAATATGGCAAAACAAGATGTTCTTGAACTAGAGGGAGAAATATTAGAAGCATTACCAAATGCAATGTTTCAAGTTCGTTTAGAAAATGGACATGTTTTACTAGGTCATATCTCTGGAAAAATGAGAATGAACTACATTAAAATTTTACCTGGAGATAAGGTTACAGTTGAAGTATCACCATATGACCTTTCTAGGGGTAGAATCGTTTATAGAAAAAAATAATATAGGAGGGTTTTTATAATGAAAGTAAAAGCATCTGTTAAACGTATCTGTGATAAATGTAAAATTATCAAAAGACACGGAAGAGTAAGAGTAATATGCGAAAACCCTAAACACAAACAAGTACAAGGATAGACATCTAAAATTTTTATATATATTTACTTAAATTATGTAAAAATTGTAAAAATATGTTTAGCTGTAGAGCTTGTACTTTATGTTTGGGTAAAGGCATATTGATGAAGGTAAAAAAATTATTTAAGGAGGAAAGGAATTGGCTAGAATAGCAGGAGTTGACATACCAAGAAACAAAAGAGTTGAAATTTCACTAACTTATATCTACGGAATAGGAAGAAGTATTTCAAATGAAATTTTAGTAAAAGCTGGTATAAACAGAGATACTAAAGTTAAAGATTTAACTGAAGAAGAAGTAGGGAAAATCAGAACTATCGTAGAAGAATATAAGATAGAAGGGGAATTAAGAAAAGAAATTAGACTTAATATCAAGAGATTAACTGATATTAAATGTTACAGAGGTTTAAGACATAGAATGGGATTACCAGTAAGAGGTCAAAAAACTAAGACAAATGCAAGAACTAGAAAAGGTCCAGCAAAAATGGCTGTGGCTAAGAAGAAGTAAAAATTTTAGATAGGAGGACCATATAAGTGGCTAAAAAACAAGTAGTTAAAAAGAAAAAATTAAAAAATATACCAAGTGGTATAGCTTATATACATTCTACTTTTAACAACACAGTTGTTACTATCACTGATAGTGAAGGTAAAGTAGTTATATGGAAATCAGGTGGAACATCTGGTTTCAAAGGTACTAAAAAAGGAACTCCATTTGCTGCACAAATAGCTGCAGAACAAGCTGCTCAAGTAGCTATTGAAAATGGAATGAAAAAAATAGAAATTAAAATTAAAGGGCCTGGATCAGGAAGAGAAGCTTCAATAAGATCAATCCAAGCAACAGAGTTAGAGGTAACTAGAATAGTGGATATTACTCCAGTACCTCATAACGGGGCTAGACCGCCTAAGAAAAAATTATAATTAACAAGGCAAAGGAGGAAATTGAAAAATGGCAAGAGATAGACAGCCTATTTTAAAGAAATGTAGAACTCTTGGATTAGATCCAAGCATTTTAGGTGTAAATAAAAAATCAAAAAGAAATATAAGACCAAATGCAAATAAAAAATTAACTGAATATGGAACTCAATTAAGAGAAAAACAAAAAGCAAGATTTGTATACGGTGTAATGGAAAAACAATTCTATAAATTATATGAAGAAGCAACAAGAAAAGAAGGAGTAACAGGTGAACTATTACTTCAATATTTAGAAAGAAGATTAGATAACGTAATATATAGATTAGGATTTGGAGCAACTAGAAGACAAGCTAGACAAATAGTTAGTCATGGACATATCTTAATCAATGGTAAAAGAGTAGATATAGCTTCTTATAGAGTAAAACAAGGAGATGTTATTACTCTTAAAGAAGGATCAACAGAACTTTCAATAATTAAAGAATCAGTAGGACAAAAAACAGTTCCTGGATGGTTATCGTTAGAAGAAGGAACTTTAACTGCAAAAGTTTTAGAAAATCCTACAAGAGATGCAGTTGACTTTGAAATTAACGAAGCAATGATAATCGAGTTCTATTCAAGATAATAGTTGATATTATTAGATTATTGATAAAATTCTATATAAGGGAGTTGGTTTATCTTGTTAAATATTGAGAAGATAGCAAAAAACATTAAGCTTACAGAAGAGAAAATTGACCAATACAGTGCTAAATACACATTAGAGCCACTATATAGAGGTTATGGAAATACTATAGGTAATGCGTTAAGAAGAGTACTTTTATCATCAATACCTGGTTCTGCAATTAAAGGTGTTAGAATAGATGGTGTTTTAAATGAATTTTCTATGATAGAAGGAGTTAAAGAAGCAGTAACTGATATAGTATTAAATATAAAAGAAATAGTAGTAGAACTAGATGAACCTGTTGAAAAAAGAATGAAATTATCAGTTGTAGGACCAAAAGTTGTAACAGCTGCTGATATAATTCCAGAAGCAGGAATAACTATAGTAAATCCTGAACAAGTAATTGCAACAATTACAACTAAGAAAGCTATAGATATGGAATTTATAGTAGATTCTGGAGAGGGATTTGTAGTATCTGATGAAATTAACACTTCAGGTTGGGAAGCAGATTTCCTTGCTGTTGATGCAATATATACACCTATTAGAAAGGTAAGTTATCAAGTAGAAGATACTATGGTAGGACGTGTTACAAACTATGATAAATTAACTTTAACTGTTACTACAGATGGAAGTATTGATATACATGATGCACTATCTTATGCAGTAGAGTTAATAAATATTCATACTAAACCATTTGCTAACATAGGAACTGCAATGGCTAAGTTTAGATCAGAAGAAGAGTTAGAAGTTGAAGTTTCAAATGAAAATCAACCATCTCTTGTTGAAGAAACTAGAATAGAAGAATTAGGATTAACAATACGTTCATATAACTGTCTTAAGAAAGTAGACATTAATACTATAGGTGAATTAATAAAACTTACTAAAGAAGATCTTAAGAAGATTAAGAATTTAGGTAATAAATCTGCAAAAGAAATAATTGAAAAAATGAAAGAATATGGTTATGAAATGTCTTCATCAGAAGAATAGAATACCGAATTTTAAGTAAGATAGGAGGACAAATTTTTTATGAATCACAGAAAATCATATAGAAAATTGGGAAGAAGAAGTGATCATAGATTAGCAATGATGAAGAATATGACAATATCTTTAATTAATGCTGAACAAATAGAAACAACAGTAACTCGTGCTAAAGAGTTAAGAAAGTTTGTTGAAAGAATGATTACTTTAGGTAAAAAATATAATTTAGCTAATGACGATAAAGCAAAATCAGTACATATATATAGACAAGTGTTTGCTTTTTTAAGAAATGAAGAAGCAACAGCAAAGGTTTGCAAGGAAATAGCTCCAAGATATACAGAAAGAAATGGTGGTTATACAAGGATTATCAAAACTGATGTAAGAAGAGGAGATTCTGCTGAACTTGCGATTATAGAATTAGTTTAGTAAATTTAAAAAATCGCTTTTGCGATTTTTTAAGTTACGGTAAAATTTTTTAAAATTAGATAAAATAATAAGTAATATTATTTAAAATGTTAGCAAGGCGGGGTTAATTTTTTAATCTTGAAATTTATTATATGACATAATAAATTCATGAGAGAAAGGAATAATAAATGAAAAAATTATTAATGTTATTTTTAGTCGTGGGGGGTTAATCTCTTTTTCTGCAAAAATAACTAAAACTAAGAATGAGTAAAAAAAACTTCTAACACACAAACTATAAATAACCCTAAGTCATCTAAGGTAACAGGACCAAGATATAGACTAGAGGGAGCAATTAGTGCGACGCCTACTCTTAATAAGAGTAAAAATACTGGAAATGAAATAACAACATATGTTGCTCAATCTATAGCATTTTTACCTGAATGGAAAGCACAAATTAACAAAAAATTTGATATAACTTTTGGTCCTAAACTTACAGCAGTTTTATCAGAAATTATAGAAAGTGATAAATTCACAATATTTCCTAATATGCTTGTAGGAATGGAAACAGATTTTAATTTTAAAGTAAATGAAAATGTTAAGATATATACTAGTATGGAAGCTGGAGTAGGTTTAGGTGTAAAAATAAATACAAATGGTAAGTGTAAAAGTAAAAATGCTACTTATGAAAGAAGAGTATATTTATTTAAAGGTTCTTTTGGAACTAAAATAAATGATAAATACAATATTGGATTTTATGGAAGTATGGTTGGAAAAGGTGTATTTGGATTAGAACTTGGATATACATTTAAATAAAAAGCAGTTGTTTAATCAACTGCCTTTTTATTTAAATTCTATTGTTTTATTTAATGATTTAATTTTTACAAGAGATTCAAGTCTTACTCCCATATCTTCTATTTTTTTAGCACCAACTTGAAAAGATTTTTCTATTACTATACCTACACCAACTATATTAACTTTAGCTTGTTTTAGTAGTTCTATTAAACCTAATGAAGCTACACCATTTGCAAGAAAATCATCTAAAATTAATACATTTTCATTTTCTTTCAGATAATTTTTAGATATCATTATATCATACTCTTTTCCTTTGGTATATGAATATACTTTAGTTTTGTATACTTCATTATCTAAATTTTTAGATTCAGTTTTTTTAGCAAACACTACAGGAACATTATTAAAATGTTGTGAAGCAATACATGCTATTGCAATTCCTGATGCCTCTATAGTAACTATTTTATCAACTTTAACATCAGAAAATCTTCTTTTAAATTCTTTACCTATTTCATTCATAAATTCAACATCTATTTTATGATTTAAAAATGAATCAACCTTTAATATGTTATTTTCTTTTAAGCTACCCTCTTTTAAAATTTTTTCTTTTAAACTATTCATAGTTGGTATCCTTTCTTTAATTTCATATATATTAGCATTTTTTTTATTAAATTTCTACAATTTATTTAAATTATCATTGAAAATGTAAAAAAGTAAAGGTATAATATAGAAAAATGTGTAATTGAAATAGAAAGTCGTAGGTGTAGAATGAAATATTTTAATGACAATACGTTCAATCAATCAAGTCGACATGTTAGTATAATTACTAAATTAAGAGATAAAAAAGGAGAAAAATCCATACATACAACTCATAAATTTGCTTTCATAGTTTCTGGTTCGGGAAAAATTAAATTAAATGAAATTGAGTATGATGTAAAAGAAAATAGTTTGATTTGTATTAATCCGTGGAGTACAACTGAAATAACAGAAGTAATCACGCCTATGAATATATTAATTTTTTCTTATAATAGTACGTACATAACTAGAATAGTAACTCAAATTAGACCTGAATATATTGATATATTTAATAATATTGAAAAATTAAGTAAAATAGATTTAAATGGTAGGGCT
Organism: Streptobacillus ratti; assembly: GCF_001891165.1. Taxonomy (NCBI): domain Bacteria; kingdom Fusobacteriati; phylum Fusobacteriota; class Fusobacteriia; order Fusobacteriales; family Leptotrichiaceae; genus Streptobacillus; species Streptobacillus ratti. Next base: position 6,505 of record NZ_LKKW01000017.1, read on the forward strand.
GGAACCAAAATTAAAAAGATACTTCTTGAAATTAGAAATGAAATAGGTGATGATAATATTTTAGAATCTATAGATAAATTTATTGCAGGAGCCTATTCTGAAATATTTATTATTTCTAAATTTTTAGAACTTTTTATAGTTCTATCTCGTAATAGTAATAAATTAAAAAATGAGGAAAATAATTATACTGAGGCACAGATGTTAATAAAATACATACATGCCCATTCTAATGAAAAACTTACTATTAATAAACTTGCGGTAATATTTTTTATTAGTGAATCAACTGTTAGAAGATATATAGAAGAACATACTGGTTTAACTTTTAATGAGTTGTTGTATAAGATAAGACTAGCTAAAACAGAAGATTTATTAGTACATACTAATTTAAGTTTAGATGATATAGCTAATATGTCAGGATTTGTAGATGGTTCTCATATCACAAAAATTTGGAATATGAAGAAAAATATGACTCCTACATCATATAGGAATATGTATAAGGATTCATTTACTGGATTTAATGAGAATGATAAGAAAATAATTTTTGATATAATTAACTATGTTAATAATGAATATATGCAAGATATTAAAATAGAACAGATATCTAAAAAATATGATATTTCAGAAATAAAGATAAATAAATTACTTTTGTCATATGTTGATAGAAATTTCAGTACATATTTAAATCATATTAGAATAAATAAAGCATGTGAATTATTAATTAATACAGATACCCCTATAATAGACATATGTTTTGAGGTAGGTTATAATAATATTAAATCATTTAATAATAATTTTAAAAAGAATAAAAATATGACCCCTACATGTTTTAGGGAATACAAAAAAAACATATCTAATAATTGACATTGATATATAACTAAAGTATAATAAAAAAAGAGTTTTTATTTAGGAGAAGAATAATGGAAAAAATTAAAGGGATTAATCCCGTAATAGAGATTTTAAAAAGTCAAACAACTATTGAAAAATTAGAGATATATAAAGGGATAAATAAGGCACATATCAAACAGTTATTAGAACTTGCAAGTAAAAGAAATTTAAAAATATTTTACACAGATAAAAGAGATAACAATTCTCAAGGTGTAGTAGCATATATATCAGAATATGATTATTATGTTGATTTTGTAGCTTTTTTAGAAAAAGAATTAATGAAAGAAGAATCAACTATAGTAATATTAGATCAAATACAAGATCCAAGAAATTTTGGAGCTATAATTAGATCTTGTGAATGTTTTGGTGTAAGTGGAATAATAATTCAAGATAGAAATAATGTAAAGGTTACAGAAACTGTAGTTAAATCATCGACAGGAGCTATAGAACATATAGATATAGTTCAGGTAACTAATATAGCTGACACTATAGAAAAACTTCAAAAATATGGTTACTTTGTTTATGGTGCAGAGGCTAACGGAGAAAAGTTTTATTATGAAGAAAAATACCCTAAGAAAAAAGCCTTAGTTTTAGGAAGCGAGGGTAAGGGTATGAGAAAGAGAGTTAGAGAAACTTGTGATAGTATATTAAAAATTCATTTAAAGGGAGAAATAAATTCATTAAATGTATCTGTTGCAGCAGGTATACTATTATCTGAAATGAGTAAATAGGAGGGAAAATGGCTAAAGAATATATTGCTAAAGAAATAGAACAAAAATGGCAAGAAATATGGGAGAAAAATAAGGTATTTAAGACTGAAAATAAGGTTAAAGGAAAAGAAAATTACTATACTTTAGAAATGTTTGCTTATCCTTCAGGTAAATTACATGCAGGACATTTAAGAAACTATACTATAGGAGATGCTATTGCAAGGTATAAGAAGATGAAAGGATTTAATGTCTTACACCCATTTGGTTGGGATTCATTTGGATTACCAGCTGAAAATGCAGCTATAGATAATGGTGCTAGTCCAGCAGTGTGGACATCACAAAATATAGAAAATATGAAAAGACAATTAAAGTTAATGGGTCTTTCATATGATTGGGATAGAGAACTTGCGACTTATAAAAAAGAATACTATAAATTCAATCAAAAGTTTTTTATAGAGATGTATAAAAAAGGATTGGTTTATAAAAGAAAATCATATGTAAATTGGTGTCCTGATTGTAATACTGTACTTGCAAATGAGCAAGTTGAAGATGGTAAATGTTGGAGACATGGTAAAACATCAGTAATACAAAAAGAATTATCACAGTGGTATTTTAAAATAACAGATTATGCAGAGGAATTACTTTCAGGTCATGATGAATTAAAAGGTTATTGGCCAGAACAAGTATTAGCAATGCAAAAAAACTGGATAGGTAAATCTAGTGGGAGTGAAGTAATATTTACTTTGGAATATAAGGGGAAAGAAATAGAAATACCAGTATTTACTACAAGAGTAGATACTATTTATGGTGTAACATATATTTCTATAGCACCTGAATTACCTTTAGTATCAGAAATAGTATTAAAAGAAAAACCAGAATTAAAACCATTAATTGATGAAATGATTAATGAGGATAAAATTTTAAGAGAAGCTCAAGATAAAGAAAAAACAGGAGTATTTACAGGTCTTTATGTAAAACATCCATTAACTAATAAAAATATACCTGTATATATTGCAAATTATGTATTAATGGATTATGGAACAGGAGCTGTTATGGGTGTTCCAGCCCATGATGAAAGGGATTTTGCTTTTTCTAAAAAATATAACTTAAATGCAAAAGCTGTAATTAAAGCTAAGAATCCAGAAGATGATTTTGATGGTAATAAGACTTTTTTAGGAAAGGGAGAATTAATTAATTCAGAAGAATTTAATGGGATATATAATATAGAGGCTAAAGAAAAAATAGTTGAAAAATTAGAAAAAATTGGAAAAGGTCGTTTAACAGTAAATTATAGACTACATGATTGGTTAATAAGTAGACAAAGATATTGGGGAACACCTATCCCAGTTATATATGATGAAGATGGGAATGTTTATTTAGATGAAAATTTACCAGTAATTTTACCAACTGATATAGACTTTAGTGTTAAAGGGAACCCTATAGAAACTTCTCCAACTTTTAAAGAAGTTATATTACCTAATGGTAAAAAAGGTTATAGAGAAACAGATACTATGGATACCTTTGTTGATTCTTCATGGTATTATCTAAGATATTTAGATCCAAGTAATGAAAACTTAGCTTTCTTAAAAGAAGATGCAGATAACTATACTCCTGTAGACCAATATATAGGTGGGATAGAACATGCTGTAATGCACTTGCTTTATGCAAGATTTTTCCATAAGGTATTTAGAGATTTAGGATATTTATCAACTAATGAACCATTTAAGAGATTACTTACTCAAGGTATGGTTCTTGATTATTCATATTATTCTAATAATGAAAGAAGATATTTACATAAAGAAGAAGTTGAAATTAAAGATGGAAAAGCATTTAATGTAAAAACAGGAGAAGAATTAATTTCTAAACTTGAAAAAATGTCTAAGTCAAAGAATAATGGAGTAGATCCAGAAAAAATTATTCAAGAATTTGGAGCAGATTCTGCTAGAGTATTTACACTATTTGCTGCACCACCAGAAAAAGAATTAGAATGGAATGCAAATGGAGTTGTAGGAGCATATAGATTTATTAATAGAATATATTTAATGGCACAAGAATGTTTAGATATATTAACAGCAGATTATTCAGAAATAGATTTAAGTAAAAGAAGTAAGGAAGATGAAAACTTACAAAGAAAAACTCATCAAACTATAAAAAGAGTTACAGATAGTATGGAAGATAATTTCCACTTTAATACTGCAATAGCAGGTAGTATGGAACTTATTAATGAGCTTACAACATATAAGCAAAATGTATTAGATTTAGATAATAAATCTAGTGAATCAAATAAGATTTTCAAAGAATCAATGATATCACTAATATTAATGATGTCTCCTTTTGCACCACATTTATCTGAAGAAGTTTGGGAATTATGTAAAATGGACGGATATGTGTTCAACGCATCTTGGCCTACATACATTGAAGAACTTACTCATGTTTCAGAGATAACTATGGTAGTTCAAGTAAATGGAAAGGTTAGAGGAGAATTTGAAACTAATATTAATGTAAGTAAAGAGAAAATTATAGAAAAAGCTCTTGCTAATGAAAATGTACAAAGAAATATTGAGGGTAAAGAAATTTTAAAAACTATAATAGTACCTAAGAAATTAGTAAATATAGTTGTAAAGTAATATAAGTAGGGTCAAAGACTCTACTTATTCACTTTTAATATATTCTAAGAAAGTGAGTTGAAAAAATTGAAAATAGGCATTAAAAATTTAAAATCAGAATTAATATTGTTTATAGTTTCTATAATTTGGGGTACTGGATTTATAGCTACAAAGGTTGCTGTTGATAGTGGCATGGAAACATATAATATACTATTTGTAAGGTTTTTAATTTCAACTATTTTACTTTACTTTATGCTTAAAATAAAGAAAATTAAAATAGAGAGGAAATCATATATTGCTGGATTTATACTTGGAAGTATACTTGTTTTAGCATATATGATGCAAACCTTTGGATTATACTATACTACCCCTGCAAAAAATTCAATTTTAACTGGACTTTCTGTAATATTTGTTCCATATATGTCCTATTTACTATATAAAACAAGGGTAGATAAGTATACTTTTATTGCCTCTATATTTGCATTTGTTGGTATATATCTGTTATCAGGAAATTTTTTAGAATCTATTGATGGATTTAATAAGGGAGATTTCTATACTGTAGTATGTGCTATTTTATTTGCACTTCATATGGTAGTTACAGGATATTATGTAAATAAAATAAACACAGTAGTACTTGCCTATGTACAATTTTTAATTGCAACTACATTATCATTAATACTTGCAATATATTATGGACATTTAAAAGTAATATCAACATCAGGAATATTTGCTTCATTATATATGGGAGTATTTTGTACATTTGTGGCATATACATTACAAATAATTGGTCAAAAAAGAGTTAATTCATCAACAACAGCAGTAATATTATCTTTAGAAGTAGTATTTGCTACTATTTTATCAATATTTTTAGGATATGATAAGTTTCATATTTTAATATTATTTGGCTCATTATTAATATTTGTAGGAATAATGATTTCAGAAACTAAATTAGATTTTATATTTAAGAAAAAATAGGAACTTAATGTTCCTTTTTTTTTGTATATATTGTATAATATAGATATAATAAAAAGTAAGGAAGAGTAATGGAAGAAAGAGAATTACAAAGTCTTAGAAGAAAAGCAAAAAAATTAAAAGTTCAATTAGAAAGACATGAATCTTTTATGGAATTATTTGAATATATTAGAAAAAATATATTTATTTTAAATCCAATAATATTAGATGTAGAAACTACTGGAATTAGAAAAAATGATGAGATATTGCAATTAAGTATAATAGATCTTGGAAGTAACATAGTTTTTGATAAATATATGAAACCTAAGTATGTTACTGATTGGGAAGAATCTTTTAAAATACATAATATTTCTTATGAAATGGTAGAAAACAAAAAACCTATCTCTTATTATAAAAGAGATATAGAAAAGATATTAAAAAAACATAAATTGATAATAGGGTATGAAGTAAATTCTGATATTGCTTTTTTAAAGAGAGCAGGGATAGAACTTAAGTCTAATATAGTATTAGATATAGCCTATCTTTTTTCATTATTATTTGAAAATGAAAATTTAATAGATAGAAAGATTAGACCTAGTTTGTTAGATGCAGCTAAATTCTATAATTTAGATTTTAATGCTCATGATGCCTTGAGTGATTGTATAGCTACATTACATTGTTTTAAAAGCATATTAGTTGAAAAAAAAGAAAAATTAGAGTTTAAATATGATATTAATGTAATGAGCTTTTTAGAAGAAGAAAATAAGATTGAAGAAAAAAGTGATAAATTAACTAAACTTGCAAGAAAGTATGTTAAATTATTTGAAAGTATAGGTAATAAAATAGTACTTGATTTAGAAACAACAGGTATTAGAGAAAATGATGAGATAATACAACTTAGTATTATAGATACTAATGGAGAGAAATTATTTGATGAATATTTTAAACCTTTAAATGTAACAGAATGGAAAGAGGCATATAAGATACATAATATAAGTAAGGAAATGCTTGAAAATAAATCAAGTATTGAAGAATATAGAGAAAAAATACAATCTATACTTGATTTTACAGATTATATGATAGGATATGGTATAGATTTTGACTATAAATTATTACAAAGACAAGGATTTAGTGTAGAACATATTAAAAAAATAGATATATCAGATTATTTTAAATATATATATAGAAAAATATTTAACGATCCAAAATTAAAAAGACCAAAATTAATAGAATGTTCAAGTTATTATGAATTTAAAGATAAAGGGTTCCATAATAGCTTAACAGATTGTTTTGCAACCCTTAAATCGTATAAAGGGATATATAGAGATATGTTAGAAGAATTGAGTGATAAAAATGAAAGTAAAAATAATTAAAAAAAATACATTAAGTATTGATGAAATTAAATACTTTTTAGAATATTTAAACCAAAAGCAAATTGAAGTAGTTGAAGATATATCTTTAGCAGATGTTTTAATTACGTTTGGTGGAGATGGAACATTACTTTCTACAGTAGAACATTTAAGAGTGAAAAATATACCTGTGTTTTCAATTAATTATGGAAGTATAGGATATATGACTAAGATAAGTAGTAAAGATGCTATAATTTCATTTGAAAAATATATTAATGGAGAATATATGATAGATCATAGAAAATTTTTAGAAGTTAGTTTTAAAAATAAGGTTTATTATGCTCTAAATGAATTAAGCATATTAAAGTTTGCTATAAATTCAAAGTTAATTAATGTAAGAGTTGAGCAAGATGAAAAATTAATAAATGTTTATAAGGCAGACGGTATAATAGTTGCAACTCCTACAGGTTCTACAGCTTATTCACTTTCTGCTGGTGGACCTATACTTGCACCTAATTTAGATGCAATTTGTATAACTCCACTTGCACCTCAAAGCCTTACTGCCAGGTCTATTATAATAAACGGTAAAAATAAGCTTAAATTTTCAGCTTTTGGAAGAAGTGAATATGTTGGTTTAAATATAGACGGAAATCTTCATTTTAAACTTTGTTCTGAAGATGTTGTTTATGCAAAACTTTCAGATATGGGAATAGATTTGATATATGTAGATAATTTAAATTATTATAACATTTTAAAACAAAAATTACATTGGACTTAGGGGGTCATAAATGTTAAAAGAATTAAAAATTGAAAATTTAGCAATCATTGATGAAATAGACATTAATTTAGAAAAAGGTCTTACTGTACTTACAGGAGAAACAGGTGCAGGTAAATCTATAATACTTGATGGTCTGTCTTTAATTATTGGTGAAAAAGCAAATAAGGAAATGATAGGTAAAAATAGTGAAAAGGTAACTGTTGAGGCAGTCTTTAATTTAGATGAAGAACAGATAGAAAAATTAAATGATTTAGATTATGAATTTAATGATGAATTGATAATTTCAAGAGAATTTGGAATAGATAATAAGGTGAGGGTGAATAATAAGAGGTTTACTCTATCAAATTTAAAAGAAATTAGTAGCAATGTTTTAGATTTAGTAGGTCAACATGATCATCAATATTTACTTAATTCTAATTATCACCTATATTTACTTGATAAATTTTTAGATAAAGATAGTTTAAAAATTAAATCTAATATGAAAGAATATATATCAAAAATAGATACTTTAAATGAAGAAATTGAGATTATAAAAAAAGAAAAAAGTGAAGTTATAGAAAAAAGAAGTCTATATGAATATATAGTAGATGAAATATTTAAACATAATTTAGAAATTGATGAAGATGAAGAACTTGAAAATGAATATAACGAATTATTTAATTCAGGAATAATTACAGATAAATTAACTGAAATACTTGATATATTAGATTTTAGTAGTTTTAAAAAGGTGAAAAAAGATTTAGAAAAATTAAGTGAGTATTCAAATAAATATGATAATTTGACTGAAAGATTTAATAATGTTTATGAAGAATTAAATGATATGGTAGATGAATTATCTTCATCACTTACTAGTGTAGATAATAATCCATATAGATTAGAAGAAGTAAATGATAGACTTAATATAATAAAGAAGCTTAAAATTAAGTATGGAAGTAGTATTAAGGAAATACTTGAATATGGAGAAAATATTAAACATAAACTTGAATTAATAGAAAGCTCTGATGAAACTTTATACAATAAAGAAAAAGAATTAGAAGAGAATATAAAAGGGTATACAAAACTTAGTAAAAAGCTATCTATACTTAGAAAAGATAAGGCTAAGACACTAAAAGATAGTGTTATGAAGGAATTAAAAGAATTAAATATGCCACAAGTAGTATTTGATATAGAGTTTACAGAAATTGATAGAATAAATATTAATGGTAATGATGGTGTTAAATTTTTAATTTCTACTAATAAGGGAGAGAAATTAAAAGATTTATCAAAAATAGCATCGGGTGGAGAAATATCAAGAATAATGCTAGCACTTAAAATAGTATTTTCAAAAGTTGATCATATTTCTTGTTTAATATTTGATGAAATAGATACAGGAATTTCAGGAGAAACTGTAATTAAAATAGCAAATAAGCTTAAAGAATTATCAAATAATGTTCAAATAATATGTGTAACTCATTCACCACAGATAGCAGCAAAGGCTAATAATCAATTTTTAATATATAAAGAAAGTGATGAGAAAAATACTAGAACTAAGATAAAGAAATTAGACACTAAAGAAAGAGTAAGAGAAATTGCAAGAATATTATCAGGAGATAATATAACTAAGGCGAGTTTAGAGATAGCTAAAGAAATGATGAAGTAGATAAAATAGTTATATTGACAACAACAGAAATCGAGGTATTCTTTATTAAGAGGTGTGAACCATTTCCTCAAATATATAAAGAAGGTGGTAAAATGTTAAATTTTAACTGGATGTTAGATGGAAGTATTGTAGGATTTTATATCTTAATAAGTCTTATTGTAGGACTTTTAATAAGAAAGTATGTTAAAAATGTTGATGATTTTCTAGTTGCAGGAAGAAGTGTAGACCTTTATGTTGGAATGGCTTCTCTTGCAGCAACTGAATTTGGAATTATAACATGTATGGCTGCTGGACAATTAGGATATAAGTATGGATTTTCAGGAGCAACAGTAGGTCTTCTTATGGCAATAATCATGTTTACTGTAGGAAAAACAGGATTTTGTATAGAACCATTAAGAAAAGCTGGAGTAGTAACTATACCTGAATTTTTTGAAAAGAAATTTGGTAAAAAAATTAGATGGGCAACTGGAGTAGTTATAGTTTTAGGTGGACTTTTAAATATGGGAGTTTTTCTTAGAACAGGTGGAGAATTTTTAGTATATGTTGCTGGATTAAATCCACGTTATTTAGAAATTACAATGACTATACTTTTATTAATAGTCGCATTATATACCATATTTGGTGGAATGCTTTCAGTTTTAGTTACAGATTATATGCAGTTTCTTCTTATGAGTGTAGGTCTTACTTTAACTACATTTATAATATTTTATAAAGTAGGTTGGAATACACTATTTAATACAGTTATAGAAAAATATGGAGCAGGAGGATTAAATCCTTTTGTACATCCTCAATTAGGTTGGCAATATGTTCTATATACAGCTTTAGTTTTAAGTGCAACTGTTTTAACGTGGCAAACTATGGTATCACGTGTATTGTCTGCTAAAAATGAAAAAGTTGCTAAAAAAATGTATACAAAAACAAGCTTTTTCTATATTGTTAGGTCATTAATTCCTGTAATTTGGGGAATTACAGCACTTTCTTTTATAACTCTTGAATCTGTAGGTGGAGCTCCTATAAAAGCTATGCCTAAAATGTTATCAGTACTTCTTCCAAGTGGAGTTATAGGTATACTTGTAGCAGCAATGCTTGCAGCTGATATGTCAACAGATTCATCATATTTATTAGGTTGGGCTAGTGTTATATACAACGATATATTAATAATATTTCATAAAAATTCATGGGAAGAGAAAAAAGCTATTTTTGTAAATAGAATACTAGTAGCTTTAATAGGAATATTTTTACTATTATATGGATTATGGTATCCTTTAAAATCAGATTTATGGGTATACATGACTCTTACAGCTACAATTTATTCAGTAAGTGTTTCAACTTTATTAATAGCTGCATGTTATTGGAAAAAATCAAATGATTGGGGAGCTTATGCTGCAATAATTATTGGAGCTTTAACACCTATTAGTTTTTTAGTATCACAACAAGTAGAAGTTTTAAAACCATATGCAGATAAGATAGGTCCATACTATTCAGGAATAGCATCATTTGTATTTACATGGATAGCTATGATAGTAGGTTCTTATTTAAAAAATGCGTTTTCTAAAAAGGAAGTGAAATAAATGAAACTATTAGTATTGTTTTGGGAATTTTTAATAATTTTTGGTCTTACGTGGTATATATATACTATAATAATAGTTGGAATAAAAGGATTTAAGAACATAAAAGAAATGTTGGAGGCTGTAAGCAATGAAAAAAAATAATATTTTATTTATTATTGCAGATGATTTAGGAGCATGGGCATTAGGTTGTTATGGAAATAAAGATGCTATAACTCCTAATATTGATATGTTAGCAGAAAAAGGTAAAATATTTGAAAATTTCTTTTGTGTTTCGCCTGTGTGTTCTCCAGCAAGAGCTTCAATTTTTACAGGAAGAATACCATCACAACATGGAATACATGATTGGCTTGATGAATGGGAAAATGGTGTAACAACAGAGGATTATTTAAAAGGACAATCTACATTTGTAGATGTTTTATCAAAAAATGGATATACTTGTTGTATGAGTGGAAAATGGCATATGGGACTTGCAGATGTTCCTCAAAAAGGATTTCATTATTGGTATTCACATCAAAAAGGTGGTGGACCATACTATAATGCACCTATGTATAAAGATGGAAAGTTAGTACATGAAGAGGAATATATAACTGATAAAATAACAGATTATGCTATAGAATTTTTAAATAATATTGATAAAGAAAAGGAACCTTTCTTTTTAAATGTTAATTATACAGCTCCTCATTCACCATGGGATAAGAAAAATCATAAAGAAGAAATTTTAAAACTTTATGAGGATTGTAAATTTGAATCTTGTCCAAGAGATCCATATCATCCTTGGAAAATAGCTGAAACATTTGAGGGTAGTGAAGAAGAAAGAATAGAAATACTTAAAGGATATTTTGCAGCACTTACTGCTATGGATTTTGGTATTGGAAAAATAATTAGCGAACTTGAAAAGAAAGATATGCTTAAAGACACCCTTATAATCTTCACAAGTGATAATGGAATGAATATGGGACATCACGGTATTTTTGGAAAAGGGAATGGAACAAGTCCTTTAAATATGTATGATAGTTCTGTTAAGGTTCCATTTATAATATATAAAAAAGATGAAACAGAAGCAGAAAAAGTAAATAATTTATTAAGTCATTATGATATAAGATTTACATTACTTGAATATTTAGGATTAGATGATATTAAAGATGAAAATATCGACTATCCAGGAAGTAGTTTTTCAGAGATACTTAATAATAAGAAGATAGATAATGATAATAATGTAGTAATATATGATGAATATGGTCCAACAAGAATGATTAGAAATGAAAGATATAAGTATGTTCATAGATATCCTGATGGACCACATGAGTTTTATGATATACAAAATGATGTAGAAGAACATGTAAATGAGATTAATAATGAAAAATATAGTGAAATTATAGATGATATGAGAAAAGAACTTGAAATATGGTTCTTAAACTATGTGAATAAAGAAATTGATGGTGCAACACTTCCAATTTATGGTGCAGGTCAGAAAAAACTTGCAGGTAAATGGGGTGGATATGCAAGAGATACTTTTGGAAGATATCATTCAAAATTCATATTTTCATCTGATAGTAAATTAAGTGAAGATGAAGAAATAGAAATAGAAAATAAAATACAATAAAAGAGAATTAGAGGTGAACATGGTAGAAGTAAACTCATTTTTAGATTATCTTAAATTTGAAAAAGGTAATGCTGATAAAACTATAGAAAGTTATAGAAATGACTTATATACTTTCTTTAAAAAAGTAAATAAAAAAGTATGTGATATAACTAGTGATGATATCTATAATTATATAGAAAAGCTTAAGGAGAAATATACATATAATACAGTTATTAGAAAAATAAGTAGCATAAAATCCTTTTTTAAGTTTTGCTACATTGAAAAAATAATTAAAAATGATCCAGCAAATAAGATACATAATTTAAAAAAAGAGAAAAGACTACCAAATGCTCTAAGCGTTGAAGAAATTAATGCTATAATACAAAGCTTCAATCATGAACCAGTAAATAGAAGAAATCAATTAATGGTTAAATTTTTAGTGGCAACAGGTGCTAGAATTTCAGAAGTAATTAATTTAGAAATTAAAGATATAGAAAATTCTGATTTTGAATTTGCTAAACTTTATGGTAAAGGAAGTAAGTATAGATTTGTTCCTATATATTTAGAACTTGAAAAAGAAATAAAGGAATATATAAGAGATATAAGACCTAAAATTAAAGGAAGTGAAAATAGTTATTTACTTTTTCCTGGAATTAGAAGAGAGAATTTTTGGAAGATATTAAATAAACATGCACAAAATGTAGGGATAGAAAAGAATATACATCCACATATATTTAGACATTCTACGGCAACAATGATGATAGAAAATGGTGCTGATATTAGAATAGTTCAAGAATTGTTAGGTCATGCAAGTATTACAACAACAGAAATATATACTCATGTTGAAAAATCTAAACTTAGAGAAATATATAAGAAAGTGAAAATTGGAGAAGAAGATGAATAAAGAAATATTTAAAAAGTATAGTTTTGAGATGTTAATTTTAACTATATTTATCATAACAGGTGTAATATTTAAATTTAAATTATTAGGAGAAAAAAATATATTTTTACTGTCAATTTTAACGACTAGCTATATTTTATTAAACTCTTGTATATTAAAAATTGTATATAAGTCATCATTTCCTAGATTAATAGTAAATATTATGTTTGCTGTGGATATATTAATACTTTTTATGGGAACTATCAATCTACTTTACATTATTTTTTATCATTTAATATATTTACTATTCCTATTAGTTATATATAAGACAGAAGGTATAGTAAGGGTAAAGAGAGGAGTAATTTTTTACATATTATACGGAATATTCAAGATAGTATTTGTTTACTTTTTATTAGCTTAACATTGAATAGATTGTGTATTTATGTTAAAATCAGTTTATGATACTTGAAAATGATATATTAAAAAAAATAGAAAAAGTTAAAGATAAAATAATTAATGCTAGAATTGAAAAAAATAAATATTTGGGAGAATATAAGGAAAGGGTTATAGTAGCACTAACAAAACAGGAATTGGAAGAAAAATTTATATATCCTGAAGTTATTAAGGCATTAAGAAAAAAAATAGCGTCTAAAATGATAGTTTCAAGAGATGTGGATTTATCAAAATTAAAGAAATATATATATCTTGCAAAACAGATGAAAATATCTTGTAAAATGATAGATGGAATTAGTTATACTGGAGAAGTTGGATTAGTTGTAATAGCCGATGATGAAGTTAAAAATAGATCTGAAGATCCTGTAGTATTAAGTTTTAAAGAAAGAATATTAAATTCAGGACTTGACATAGTTTTTTATCAGGCTATGGGAAAGAAAATATCCAAAAAATATTATGAAATTATTAAAGAAAAATTACCTGAGCTTGTAGATTATTATGAACCTATAGGATTTTTTGACAAGATAACAGGTACTATTTGCCCTATAACACAAAAATTAGAGAATTAATGGAGGAAACATGGTTGAAGGATTTAAAATAGAAGGTAAAAGACCTCTAAATGGTATAATAGAAGTAAGTGGAGCAAAGAATGCTGCTCTTCCAATAATAATAGCAACACTTATAGAAAAAGGGGAACATATATTAAGAAATGTACCTGATTTAAGAGATATTAGAATACTATTTCAACTACTAGAAGATTTTGGAATGAAAGTTGAAAAATTAGATAGTAATAGTTATAAAATAATTAATGATGGCTTTAAGAGAAATGAAGCAAGTTATGAAATAGTTAAACAAATGAGAGCTTCATTTTTAGTTATGGGGCCTATGGTTGCTAATTTACAAGAATCTGTAGTTTCTCTTCCAGGAGGTTGTGCTATAGGAAGTAGACCTGTTGATATACACTTAAAAGGATTTGAAGCATTAGGAGCAGAAATTACTCAAATAAGAGGATATATTCATGTTGTTGCTGAAAATCTTAAAGGAGCAGATATAGCTTTAACTTTCCCATCAGTTGGGGCAACACAAAATTTACTAATGGCAGCAGTTAAAATTTCAGGTACTACTAGAATAATTAATGCTGCAAAAGAACCAGAAATAGTAGATTTAGGAAATTATTTAATAAAAATGGGTGCAAAAATTGAAGGACTTGGAACTAACACTATAACTATTGAAGGTGTAGAGAAATTACATGCAGTTGAATATTCAATTATGCCTGATAGAATAGAAGCAGGAACATATGTTATTGCATCTATAGTTACAGATGGAGATCTTAAAATTAAAAATGCAAATATTGAAGATTTAGGTGTATTTAAACATCAACTTGAAGCTATGGGAGTTAAGTTTGAAAAAAATGGAGATATATTAACTGTTAAAGGGAAAGTTAAAGATTTAAAGCCTACTAGAATAGTTACTATGCCACATCCAGGTTTCCCAACAGATATGCAAGCTCAAATGATGTTATTGCTTTCATTAATTAAAGGACATAGTGAAGTAGAAGAAACTGTGTTTGAAAATAGATTTATGCATGTACCTGAATTAAATAGAATGGGTGCAGATATTAATATAAGACATGGGATAGCAAATGTTGAAGGTGTAGAAAACCTTTATGGAACTAATGTAATGGCATCTGATTTAAGGGCAGGAGCAGCATTAGTTGTAGCTGGTCTTATAGCAGATGGAGATACAATTTTAAGTAGAATTTATCACATAGATAGAGGATATGATAAATTAGAAGAAAAATTAAATAAAGTTGGAGCTAAGATAGAAAGAATAAAACTTGAAGTTTAATAAAAAAGTATTGCACCTAAAGATAATATTAGAGGTGCAATTTTTATTTAAAAATTGACAAAAAATGGGGGGTATAATATTTATATTAAAAAATATTTATATTTTATTTTAAAAAAAATATATCGTTTAGAAATATAAAAGATACCAAATAAATTCATTTATATAGTAAAGAATCTAATTATACTTCATAATATAATATGAATATTTACAGATAAATAAATATATATTTTTATATAGCAGTGTTTCAAGATGTGGAACACTGCTATTAATATGAAAATAAATATTTTGATAAAAATAAAGTTTAAAAGGAAATAAAAAAACAAAAATGAAAGATATCAAAGTACAAAAATTAAAAAGTTTTTTAAAAAATAAGGTAAGTATTAATGATAAACTAGTAATTAGATACTTTATTTTAGGAATTGCAGGTTTATCAGCAATGTCTTATGGTTCTTGGTTAGCTATAAATGATAGTACTGGAACTGTTGGTAAATCTGGAGTAACTTCAGAAGATGGAGAAAACAATAGTAAAAATAATGTGATATTAGCTAAATACGAAAATACAAATAATACTTCTAGTTCAGTAGTAATAGGAGCTGGTGGTCAAACTTATGCTAAGGGTTCAGAAAATGTAGTAATAGGATTTAATGCGATTTCAGAAAAATCTCAGAGTGTAGTAATAGGAGCTAACACTAAATCAGATTTACAAAATTCTGTAATTCTTGGTAGTAAATCTTATGTGTATAAAGATCATTTTAACATAGGTAATGGTGTAACAGAAGATGATGGACAAGGAGTTGCAATAGGTAACTCAGTTTATTCAACAGGACAAGCAACATCTATAGGAAATAATACATATGCTATAGGTAGATCTTCTATAGCTATAGGTAATGATGATATAACTGAGTATAAGCAATCTATCACAGATCATGACTATAAAGAATATTTTAAACAACTTTATGAAAAAATAGATGAAAATGGAAATATTTATGGATATGCTAAAAATGGAAATACCAGTAGTGATAATAAGAAAAAAATATATATTCACCAACATTAGCACAAGGACATGGATCAATTGCAATAGGTTCTCGTTCTATAGCCTATGCTGATGGTTCAACTGCATTAGGAACACTTGCTTTTGCTCTTAAGAAAGGGTCAACAGCAGTTGGTACACTAACAAGAGCAGAAGGTGAAGGAGCTATAGCAATAGGTAGAGAAACTAATGTATTTGCAAATAATGCTATAGCATCAGGAAATAAGACATTGGTTCTATCAGAAGGTGGAGCAGCTTATGGTTTATCAGCTATTTCAGGTGGACAAAACTCTATAGCTATAGGAACAGAAGTTTACTCTAATGTTGAGTATGATTATGAGGGGAAAATAAAGTTAAAATCTAATTCAAAAGATGTAAATACAAACCTATTTGGAATGTTAAATGATTATGGAGATGTAGCTTCAAAAGAAGATAAAAGAGGGCTTTATGGTTTTGACTTAAATGGTGTTGCTAAAACTATACTAGGTCTTGGAACAGATACTCCTTTAAGTAATGTAATGGATGATAAAAAAGAAACATATTTAAAAAGTGGAGATTATTTTATAGGGGTTAAAAGCTATATAGATGGAATAGAAAAAGCTTTTGTAGAGGCAAAAGATGATAAGGATGTTAAAACAGATATACTTAAGATAAAAAAAGAAATAAAAAATGGAGTAAAAGATATAGCTAAATCTAGTGGAAAAAATGCCATAGTTGTAGGAAGTAAATCAGGAGCTTTTGGAGATAATGGTATAGCCTTAGGTAGAGGTTCGTTCTCACTTAAAGAAAACTCAATATCAATTGGATCATATTCATTTACAAAAGAAAAAAATTCAATAGCATTAGGGATAGCTGCAAGAGCTTTAGGAGAGGGTTCTATTGCCTTTGGTAATGGTTCTGGAGTAGACATAGATGGTAAAAATTCTATGGTTTATGGTCATGGATCAGTTGCCTATGCACCTAATTCAATAATATTAGGAGTTAATTCTCGTGTTTGGGGAACTTCAAAAGATGGAGATTCTATCATAATAGGTAATGATGCCAACATAAGTGAGTTAAAAGATAGTAGTAATAAAAAAATAGAAGGACATAATGGTAAATCAGTACTAGCATTAGGGAATCAGACTAATGCAACCTTAGATAACTCAGTTGCCTTAAGATATCTTTCAGCAACTGATTATGAAAAATCAGACTTAGATAAATCAGGATACACAGCAAGAGGTTCATATTCTATACCAAGTTCGGCTAAAGTTGGAGTAATATCTGTAGGTAAAAAGGGTTATGAAAGAAGAATAATTAATGTTGCATCAGGGTATAGAGATTCTGATGCTGTTAATGTTGCCCAACTAAAAACACTTGAAGATAGATTAGATGGAGTTACAGAAGAAACAGATGACAAAGTCAGATATTTTTCAGTTAACACTGATAATGATCTAAAAGATATAGCAAGAAAAGAAGTAGATTATAGAAATTATGTAAAACTAAAAACACAAATGCTAACCATAGACGCAAGAAAAAAATCAGGTGAAAACATAAATGATGATAGTGTTAAAGAATTAAAAGCTAAGGTAGAGGATTTAGAGAAAAAAGAAAAGATAAAGGAACATGCTGATAAAATTAAAGCTTTGAGTATAGATGATAGTAAATACAGTCCTAATGGTAAATTTGATATAGATAAATATTTACAAGATTTAGAAAAAGCTAAACAAGAAGATTCATCTGATGATAAAATAAATAGTGTATTGACTATGGAAGAAAAAAATAAAATAGAAGATGCAAATTATTCTAATAAGGGTGCAAAAGGTAAAAATTCTATGGCAATAGGACATAGTGCTAGTACAGATAAAGATAACGGTGAAAATGCAATAGCCATAGGTAATGGAGCAAAAGCAACAGCTAAAAATAGTATAGTTTTAGGAAGTGGATCTAAAAACACAGCAGATGTAAATAAAGCTGGATATGATATTACAGGTTCAAATTCTAATAATGGTGGAGCTTGGAAACCAACTCATGGAGAACTTGCTATAGGTAATGGAGAAACAGTTACTAGAAGAATAACAGGAGTTGCAGCAGGAGAAAAAGACAGTGATGCTATTAATGTTGCTCAATTCAAACAACTTGCTTCTGGATTACTAAAAGATAAATATTTAAAGTTTGTAGGAAATGAAGGTGGGGAAGTACAAGTTGCATTAGGAGAAAAGCTTAACATTAAAGGTGAGGGGATAGTTGCTAATGGAACAGCTATAAATAACATAAAAGTAACAGCAGATTCAAATAATAAAACTTTAACTATAGGACTAGCAGAAGATTTAGTAAATTTAAATATGATAACAACTAAATCTAATGCAAATGGTCAAAAATCAGTTTTATCAACAGAAGGACTTAAAGTTACTGGAAACAATGATAAACAAATATCAGTTATATCTGAAAATGTAGAAGTAAAAAATAGTGCAGATAAGACAACATTATCAGCAGGTAAATTAAAAATCACAGATAAAGATGGAAAAGATGAAAAAATAAATGAGTTAACAAAAGAATCTATAACATTAACAGATAAGAGTAGTGGAAAAGAACTTACAAACACTATAACATCATCTTCAAATGAAATAAAAGATAATGAGAAAAATAGTGTTAAAACAACAGCAGATAAAATAGTTATATCGAAAAATGGAGAAAAAGTAGAAATTACTAAAGATTCTTTAATAGGGGCAACTAAAATCGGTAAAGATGATAATAATAGTTTGATATTTAAAAATGGAAATTCAGAAAGTGCAATGTTAAAAATTGGAGGAAAAGATTTAATATTTACTAAAACAGGAGAGAATATAAAGATATCAAATGTTGCAAATGGAGTAGCTGATAATGATGCTGTAAATGTATCACAACTTAAAAAGTATGTAGATGCTTTAGGTGGAGATGCTAAAATAGATGATAAAGGTAATGTTACAGGACCAACATACAAATTAAAAGCAGGTAAAGATAATACTATGGACTATAAAGATGTAGGAAATGCTTTAACTGCATTAGATAATGCTATAGGAACTTCAACTACTAATATAAAGAATTTAGAAAACAAATCTATATCATTCCAAGGAAATGATAATAACACTGTAAGTAAAAAGTTAGGAGAAACTTTAAAGATACAAGGTGAAGGAACGGTTAATGGAGCTACAGCCAAAGATAACATTAAAGTTACAAAGAATTCTGCTAATGATGGATTAGATGTTAAACTTGCTGAAGATTTAAAGAATCTAAATAGTATAGAAACAAAAGAAGAAAAAGGTAAAAAAACAAAAATTGATACTAATGGTGTAGAAGTTATAAGTAATGATAGTAAAGCTAATCTAACAGCAGATAAATTAACATTTGGACCTAAAGATAATTCAGGAGATAAAACAGAAACAACTATTGAAAAATCAGGGATAACTGTAAAAGGTAAAGATGGAAAAGATTCGGTATCAATAAAAACTGAAAATAATGCAGGAAAAATAACTGTAAATGGAAAAGATGGAAGTCCAAGTATTAAAATAGATGGAGAAAAAGGAACTATCACTGGTCTTAAAGATATAGATCCTAATGAAACAGATGGAAGTATAGCAGTTAATAAGAATTATGTAGATAATCAAATAAAATCAATAGCAAACGGTCCATTTGAATATGAAACAAATGGTGAAAAAGTTGTAAGAGGTCAAGATGGTAAGTTATATAAAGAATCTGAATTAAAGAATTACGATTATAATGAAAAAGAACAAAAATACAAACCTAAAAATAATAATAATGGAATGAATAATCAAGGACCAACACCATTAGAAAATAAAGATGTAACAGTTAATGTAATGCCTAAAAATGGTACACCAATATCAATAGGAAATGTAGCAAGTATATTAGGAGATGATTCAATTACAACAGAAGATAAAGCTTCATCTAAAGTTAAAGAACTAATTGATAATACAAATAAATTATATGAAAATAATAAAAACAAAGTAGCAACAGGAACAGACATAGTAGCCTTAGCCAAAGCAGGAATAAGCTTTGAAGGAAATACCGGTTCAGGAGATAAAATACATAAAAACCTAGGAGAGAAAGTAACTATTAAAGGAGAAGGAACAGATAGTAAGGATGACTTTACTAGTGCAAGTGGAAACATACAAGTTAAATCAGATAAAGATAAAGGTGAATTAACAGTAAAACTATCAGATAAGCTAACTAACATGACTTCATTTGAAACAAAAGAATTAGATGATAATGGAAATAAATCTAAAGTTAAACTAGATAAAGAAGGACTAACTACAATTAATAAGACAGATGATAATAAATACATAATGTCTAAAACAGGACCAAATGGAACTGAAATAGGTAAATATGATGTTAATCCATTAATGAATGGTAATAATAAAGCTCAACCAACTACAAGTGCAAAATATACATTAGAAGGAACAACAATAAAAGATGATAAAGGAAGTTCTAACCTAACATCAAATACATTAACTTTAAAAGATAAAGATAATAAACAAGGAATAACATTAGATAATAAAGCTGAAACTCCAACTATTTCTTTATCAAATAATAAAGGAGAAGAAACAGTTAAAATAGATGGAGGAAATGGAAAAGATAAAGAACCAACAATATCATTTAAAACAGATAATGATAAAGGATTAGGAGTAGTAAAAGGCTTAAGAGATCTAACAGATAATGATCCAGGACATTATGCAGTAAATAAGAGATATGTAGATAATAAATTAAATGGAGCCTTAGGAGGGGTAGCAAATGCAATAGCAGTTGCAAGTATACCACAGATAAATGGAAAGGGACATAATATAGGAGCATCATATGGATATTATGAAGGACATTCAGCCTTTGCATTAGGGTTAAGTGGAATAAATGAAAGAGGAAATGTATTATATAAGGCAAACTTATCATTAAATACAAGAGGTAATGTAGGGATAGGAGCAGGAATAGGATATCAGTTTGGAGGAGATGATGTAAGAAGAGAAGAAGTAATAATAGAAAATAATCCTTCAAATGATATAAGAGATAGATTGATTGAACAAAATGAAAAGTTAATTAATCAGAATAAGAAGTTAGAAGAAGATAATGATAGATTAAGAAGAGAAAATGATAGGATAGGAGATGAGATAAAGGAATTAAGAGAAAGAATAAAAGTAATAGAAAAAATTAAGATGAATGAAGATGACTTATACACACTAGATGGATATAGATTAGGTATACATGAGTTAACAAAGAGCCAAGAAGAGATGTTAATGAATATAGTAAGAGAATTAAATGAGAACTATAAGAATAGGAAGATATATATAACAGGGTATACAGATAATGTATCAGGAGAGGATTTAAATCTTGAGTTAGGTTTAAAGAGAGCAAATGTAGTAGCAAAGAAACTAAGAGAGTTAGGTTTAGATATGAGTATAAGTATAAGGAAGGTAAGTTCATCAGGATATAATAACATAATAGAAACAAATAAGAGTTCAAGTGGAAGATCTTCTAATAGAAGAGTGGAAATTGAGCTAAGATAATTAAAAGGGGCTGTTTTAAATAGATAGCCCCAATTTTTATATATTTATGAAATTTATAGATTTTTATTAATACTGAAGTATTTTTTCTATTTAATGTTTTTAGTATATAATTTATAAGAGATTTTTAAACTTAAATGTTGTAATTTTTGATATATAGAAATTCTTCAATTATTATTATAATTCTAATTTTTTATCTATTAAATATCCGCCTAATGCTATAAATGATATTATAAAAAATGATTGTATTAAAATATCTAATATTAGTGTATCTATTACATGATTATTTGAAAAAATCATTTCAAATCTAAAGTATACAACTGCAACCATTATAAATACGAATACGAATATCCATAAAAGGAACATATTTTTTGACTTAAAAAAATAATGTATTATAGTTATACTTAAATAAATTGTAATAATTGAAAATATAATAAATAAAAGTGATGATACACTAGTTAATAATATATTCTTATTAATAAAATGTGTTAGGATTTCTGTTGATAATCTAAAAGAGAATCCTTCTATCCATAAAATTGAAATAAAATATAACGGTGATAAAATAATAGAAAATATAAAATAAATTATTATTTTACCTAAAAAATATGTATAACCAGATATAGGTAATGAAAAAGTGAAATATCCTGTATCTGAATAAAGATCTTTAGAAAAATTCTTTATATAATAGAAAAGTGTTGAAAAATAAGCAGCTGAAATACATAATCTTGTTATCATTTTAGGCAAAGAATACTCATTAGAGTTTGTGTAGTATAATATTTTTGATACAATTGTTAATGTTATGAATGAAAACAATATTATTGAATTAAATCTCCAATTTCTTTTAAATTCATATTTTAAAAATTTAAGCATTATTATCACCTTCTTTAAATATTTCTTTATATAATTCTTCTATAGTTAAACCACTGTTTTCTCTTAATTCATCTACTTTATATACCTCATCTATTTTTCCATCTTTTAGGAAAGCAACTTCATCAAATATTCTTTCTATATCTTTTATTAAATGAGTAGTAATAAGCATTGTAGAATTTTCTAATACATTCTCTATTATAATATTTAATATTTGATCTCTTGTAATAACATCTACACCTGCTATAGGCTCATCTAGTATAAATATTTTAGCATTTCTTGATAAAGTTAAAATTAAGAAAACTTTCTCTTTCATACCCTTAGATAAAGATGCTATTTCTGATTTGATATTTATTTTCATCTCATCTAAAAGTTTTACTGCTTTATTCATATCAAAATCAAAAAAATCATTATATAAATTCAGTGCTTGATAAACTTTAAGTGAATTATCTATGAAATTTTTATCTGATAGGTAACTAACCATGCTTTTAGTTTTAGTTGATGGTTTTAATCCATTTATTAATACTTCCCCACTACTTTCTTTTGCTAGTCCTGCAATTATTTTTAATAAAGTAGTTTTTCCACTACCATTAGGGCCTAATATTCCAACTATAGTATTTTCTTTTAATGTTAAATTTAAATTATTTAGAACTATGCTATTAAAATATTTTTTATTTAAATTTTTTATTTCTAATACATTTTTCATTTTATTTACCCCTTTCTTTAATTTGAGCTATAATATCCTCATTAGAAAAACCTAAAGAATGCATTTTAGATAAAAATTCATCTAATACATTTCCAGAATGTTTTATAGTTAATTTTTTCAAAATATCTAAATCTTCAGTAACAAAAGTTCCAACTCCTCTTTTAGTTACAGCTATTTTTTGAAGTTCAAGTTCTCTAAATGCATTTACAACTGTATTAGGATTTAGATTAAACTTAATAGAAGCTTCTCTAATAGACATAAATTTATCTCCTGGCTTTAAGTTGCCACTTAGAATATCTGATAAAAATATTTCAAACAGCTGTTTATATATAGGATATTTATTATTAAATTCCATAATTACACCTCCATACTATTATAGTTGTATAATACAGCAAATGTAGAAGAAAGTCAATAATAAAATGAAAATCATTTTAATATTTTTAATATATATGATTCTATCCCATCTTCTAATGGTATTAACCCCGTTTTAATTTTTAAATCTGTTTCAAAGGAAAGTAATATTAATTCTTTTATTCTATCCTTGCTAAAGTTTTTTATAAATTGTATTTTCTTGAATACATAATATGGATTAAGGTTTTTAAAAAATTTATGATTTTCATATTGAGATTTAAAATTATTGTAATTAATATTTTTAATATCTAATATATGTAGTTTATACATAATTTCAAAATCATTACTTAAGGAAGAAAGTAAGGCCATATGTTCTTTTATAGGAAATTCTATCATTTTTTTATTAAGTATATCTTCTGTTAGATTGAAAATAAAAAAATTAGTATTTTTGGATAAAATGGGTTTAATATTATCAAATGAAAATTCTTCGCCATTTAAATATGAACATATTTTATCTATTTCATTTTTTAATGAATAAAAATCTTGCCCTATAATCTCTAATATATTATTACTATCCTTACTATTACACTTTAATCTTTCTTGTATGTATTTTATTAAAACATTCTTATTTTCTCTATCATCTAAAATTTCGTGTACTTCAAAATTATTTAAAAGTTCTTTTATCTTCTTATTTTCCTTGCTTGCCTCATAGTCTATAATTACATCTTTATCATTAAAAGTATTTAAGTTAACATTTTTTATCACATTATTTATATCTTTCACTTTATTTGCATTTTTAAGTATTAAAATAGTCGGTTCACTAAAAAGTGATCCTGCATTTAATTCACTTAAAAATTCAGATACTGTATTTTCATCAAAATACATCTTATTTTTATCGCTATTATTTAATATATTATCTATATAAATTTTTCTTGCACTTTTTCCTGAAATAAAATAGTTCATTTTTACCTCCTAGCAGCCTAATTATATCATAAAATATTATTTAAAGTAAAATTATATGATTTAGGATAAATAAGTTTAAAACTTTTGTATTTATGTTCCCTAAATTCCAAAAGTAAATGTCCAAAAACAACTTAAACAAGATTTAAAAGACATTCATAAACTTCATAAGATGTTGAAGAATTGAAAATTTTTCTAGGATAATTATTCATAAAATTTTCAATAAATTTAACATCTTTTTTTCTTAATTTATTCATAGACCTACCCTTAGGAATAAATCTCCTAATCATCTTATTATTATTTTCATTACTACCCCTCTCATTAGAACAATAAGGGTGAGCAAAATACCACTTAATACCTAAATCAGTAATATACTTAACATTAGAAAACTCAGAACCATTATCAGAAGTAATAGAATGAATTAAATATTTATTACTTTTAATAATCTTTTCAACCTCTTTAATAACATTATCATTAGTCTTAGCATCTAATAAACGAACAATATTAATTCTTGATAATCTCTCAGTAAGAGTCATTATCACCTTAGATTTACCCTCT
>NZ_LKKW01000018.1 GCF_001891165.1 Streptobacillus ratti
TTGTTGCTGATATCGCTGAATAATAATATAAGATAGCTTACTTTTGTAAGCTATTTTTAAACTAAAGGAGAAAAATTATGAAAAAAATACCAAATGCAGTAGGTCCATATTCTGCATATTATGTAGCAGGAGATTTTCTATATATCTCAGGACAATTAGGGATAAACCCAGAAACGAATGTTATAGAGGGTAAAACAGCATCTGAACAAGCAAAACAATCATTAGAAAATTTAAAAGCAATTTTAGAAATTAATGGTTTAACAACAAAAGATATAGTTAAAACTATGGTTTTATTAGATGATATAAATGATTTTGTATCTGTAAATGAAGTTTATGCAACATATTTTGAAGAACCATTTCCAGCAAGATCTGCCTTTGAAGTTGGTAAATTACCTAAAGGTGGTTTAGTTGAAATAGAAGCTATAGCATATATTAAAAAATAGAGGTAAACTAGGTTAATACTGGGATTATCTCTTGTAAAGTGAAAAAAGTATCTTGATTTTTTATGTTTTTTGAGGTATAATGATAAATATTTAACCAGATAGGTTAAAGCTAAAAATTACTGGAGGTAAAAATGGTAGTTAAAGACATCAAAAGTTTAAAAGAGATGATGAAAAAAGTTAGAGAAGCACAAGAACAATACGCTTCATTTACACAAGAGCAAGTAGACAAAATTTTTAGAAAAGTTGCTCAAACAATTAATGATCAAAGAATTATTCTTGCAACTATGGCTGTTGAAGAAACAGGTATGGGACTAATAGAGGACAAGGTTATTAAAAATCACTTTGCATCTGAATATATTTATAATAAGTATAAAGATGAAAAAACTTGTGGTATTCTGGAAGAAGATAAATCTTATGGAATTAAAAAGATAGCTACTCCTATAGGTGTCATTGCAGGGGTTATACCTACAACTAACCCTACTTCTACAGCAATATTTAAAATATTACTTGCATTAAAAACAAGAAATGCAATTATTATATCTCCACACCCAAGAGCAAAAAATTCAACTATATATGCAGCAAAACTTGCATTAGAAGTTGCTAAAAAATATGGAGCTCCAGATAATATCATATCTTGGATAGATGAACCAAGTATGGAATTATCAAGAGAATTAATGTCAAATGTTGATTTGATATTAGCTACAGGTGGACCTGGAATGGTTAAGAGTGCTTATTCTTCTGGAACACCAGCTATAGGGGTTGGAGCAGGTAATACTCCAGTAATTATAGATGAAACAGCTGATGTTAAGATGACTGCAAACTACATCTTATTATCTAAAACATTTGATAATGGTGTTATTTGTGCATCAGAACAAGCTATTATATTACCTGAATCAAGATATGATGAAATTAAAAAAGAATTTGTAGATAGAGGAGCATATGTTCTTAAAAAAGATGAAATCCAAAAAGTAAGAGATGTAATGTTTAAAGAGGGAGCTTTAAATGCTGATATAGTTGGTCAAAGTGCATACACTATAGCTACTATGGCTGGATTAAAAGTACCTGAAACTGTTAGAGTATTAATAGGTGAAGTAAAAGATTATTCTGAAAAAGAAGCTTTTGCTCATGAAAAATTATCTCCAATTTTAGGAATGTATAAGGCTAAGAGCTTTGAAGAACAAATGACAATAGCTAAAGCATTAATTGAACTTGGCGGACTTGGACATACTTCTTGTATGTATATTAATGAAGCTGAAATAGAAAAAATTAATAGATTTGGTAGAGAAATGAAAACAGGAAGAACCCTTATAAACATGCCAGCATCACTTGGAGCGATAGGAGATGTATTTAACTTTAAATTAGAACCATCATTAACACTTGGTTGTGGATCATGGGGAGGAAACTCTGTTTCAGAAAATGTTGGAGTTAAACATTTATTAAATGTTAAAACAGTAGCAGAAAGAAGGGAAAACATGTTATGGTTCAAAGTTCCAGAAAAAATCTACTTTAAATACGGTTCATTACCTATAGCTATAGAAGAATTAAAAGATGACAATCATAAAAAAGCATTTATAGTAACAGATAGTACTTTAGCAGAATTAGGATACACTAATCATATTACTAAAGTATTAGAAAAAATAGGTATAGATTACAGAATATTTTCTAATGTTGGAGTAGACCCTACATTAAGTTGTACTATTGCAGGAGCAGAGGCTATGAGAGAATTTCAACCAGATGTAATTATTGCACTTGGTGGAGGATCTGCAATGGATGCTGCTAAAATCATGTGGGTATTATATGAATATCCTAAGATTAGATTTAAAGATTTAGCAATGAGATTTATGGATATACGTAAGAGAATATTCTCATTCCCTAAAATGGGTATTAAAGCTAAATTTGTAGCAGTTGCAACTTCAGCTGGAACTGGTTCAGAAGTAACACCATTTTCAGTAATTACTGATGATGAAACTGGAGTAAAATATCCATTAGCTGACTATGAATTAACTCCAGATGTAGCTATTAATGACCCAGAATTAATGCTAACAATGCCTAAAGGATTAACAGTAGCATCAGGAATAGATGTATTTACACATGCTATTGAGGCATATGTTTCAATTTTAGCAACTGAATATACAAAACCTTATTCATTAGAAGCTATGAAATTAGTTATGAAATATTTACCTGAATCAGTAGCTTTAGGTTCAAAAGCAGTTAAAGCTAAAGAAAAAATGGCAAATGCTTCATGTATAGCTGGTATGGCTTTTGCTAATGCTTTCTTAGGAATTAACCACTCATTAGCACATAAATTAGGTGGAAAATTCCATGTGCCACATGGTATAGCAAATGCTTTAGTATTAGGAGAAGTTATTAGATTTAATGCAGAAGAAGCACCAACTAAGATGGGAGTATTCCCTCAATATAGATATCCAGATGCTGGAAATCGTTATGCAAAAGTTGCAGATTTCTTAGGATTATCTAAAGAGGGTCAAACTAAAGAAGAAAAAGTTGAAGCTTTAATTGACGGTATAGAAGAATTGAAAGAAAAAATTGGAATACCAAAAACTATCAGAGATTGGGGAATACCTGAAAAAGATTTCTTAGAGGCAGTAGATGAGTTATCAGTTGATGCTTTTGATGATCAATGTACTCCTGCAAATCCAAGATACCCATTAATTTCAGAATTAAAAGAAATTTACTTAAAATCTTACTATGGTAGAGAAGAATATTTAAAAATGAAAAATTCTAAATAAAATTAAATAAAATGCTCATGTTTTCATGAGCATTTTTATTTCTTTTCATAACTCAACCCCTTGTATTATATGAAAAAAATAAATGAAATTTTTTTTCATTTTTTTTTGCTTTTTTGAAAAAATTGAGGTATAATATATCAGGTGATAAAAGTGAAATTTAAGTTTTTTAAAAATGTAGGACATGAATTAGGACTAACATCTATGCTATGCTCAAAGATAGATAAGTATATATTAATATATGGAGGTTCTAATTTTCCTAATGGAACACCACCACATGGAGCTAGAAAAGTGTATAATGATATGTATTTATATGATTTAGACTTTAACTTAGTTTCTAAACAGAGTGGTAAAATTGCCCCTGATAAAGCAATAGTGGTAAATCATGATAATAAGATATATTTAATTTCTGGTGCAGAAAACACTAAAATATATGAATACACATTGAATGGAAATAGGATTATTGAAACAGAAATATATGATTTAGGCTTTGAAATTGTTGGTGGATTTGGTGGTGTATATAACGAGAAAATTTATTTTGGAAAAGAGTATATATATGAATTTAATTTGAAAGATAGAAAATTAAGAAAACTTGCTAAATTTATAGGAGAAGTTAGAGAACAATCTGTAAATTTTATATCTAATGGAAAACTATACTTATTTAGCGGTGCTTCAAATATTTGTTGCCTAGATTCATATGTATATGACATAAATAAAAATGAGTGGCATAAAATATGCGACACTCCTACTTGCCTGACTGGTGCAACCTCTTGTATGCTAGATGATAATAATTTTTTAGTTGTAGGAGGTTGCAATAAAAAGATTTATGATGAAGCAGTGCAAAAGTTAGGTCAAATTGAATTTAAAATTGAATATTTTTCTAAAAAAAGAGAAGAATTTAAATGGAATAAAAATATTTATATATTTAACACATTAGATGAAAAGTTTACCTTATTATCTAATGGAGATATATTAAATGCAACTTGTGGCTCAACTATAATAAAAAATGAAGAAAAAGTTTATTTAATTAATGGCGAAATAAAACCTGGATATAGGACAGCTCAAGTTTTAATAGGAGAATTAATATGAAATATATTACATTGATACAGTCGTTTTATCCGTCTTTTAGTAAACAAGAACTTAAAGTTGCAGATTATGTAATTAAAGAAAGAGATGCAATTTGTTTTATGCCTCTTCATGAAATTACTAAAAAAATAAATGTATCAGAAGCAACTATAGTTAGGTTTGTAAAGAAAATTGGGTTTAAAGGTTTTATTGATTTTAAACTTGAGGTTGCAAGAGAAATAGCCACGATAGAAGATGAAAGAAACACAAAAGAACACTATATTGAAAATATTGAGTATAATATACTAGAAACTATAAAAGATACAAAAATTTTAATTAATAAAAAAGATGTAGAAAAAGCAATAGAGGCAATAGAAAGTTCTAAAAAATTGTATGTATTTGGAATGGGAGCATCAGGTGTTGCTGCTTTAGAATTTCAAAATAGGTTTATGAGATTTGGAAAAATTGGACATAGTGTAAGTGATGGACATTTTCAGGTAATGTATGCCTCAACTACTACAGAAAAAGATGTGATAGTTGTAATAAGTTTATCTGGAGAAACTGTAGATTTAATTTATCCATTATCAATAGCTAAGAATAATGGTTGTAAAATAATTGCCATTACAAATTATATACTATCCCCCATTGCCAAAATGTCAGATATTGTTATATTAACTTCTGGTAAAGAAACATTACTTAATGGTGGAGCATTAGTATCTAAAATTTCTCAGTTATATATTATAGATGTATTAGCTACAGGATATGCACTGAGAAATAGTAAAAAAGCAAAATTAGTAAGACAAGGTATGGCAGAAGCTATAGCCAACAAGAATAAATAGGAGGAAATTGTGAGTAACAAATTATTAGAACAATTAAAAGGACAATTAATAGTGTCTTGTCAAGCACTTCCTGGAGAACCATTGTATATTGAAAATGATACAATTATGCCATTAATGGCAAGAGCAGCTATAAAAGCAGGTGCAAAAGGAATAAGAGCAAATGGAGTATTAGATGTTAAGGAAATAAAAAAAGAAGTTAATGTTCCTGTTATAGGGTTACTTAAGAAAAACTATGAAGGATTTCCTCAATATATTACGGTTGGTATGTCTGAAATAGATGTTTTAGTTGAAGCAGGTGCAGATATTATAGCACTTGATTGTACTTTAAGAGAAAGATATGATGGAAAAACTATTAATGAATTTATTGTAGAAATTAAGGCTAAATATCCAAAAATTTTATTAATGGCTGATATTTCAAATTTAGAAGAGGGAATAAATGCTGAAAAAGCTGGAGTAGATATTGTAGGTACTACTCTTAATGGATATACACCTTATACTGAAACATTAGATAAAGGACCAAATTATAGTTTGATAGAAGAATTAGTGGCTGTAGTTAAAATACCTGTCATTGCAGAGGGAAGAATACATACTCCTGAGTCAGCTAGAAAAATGTTAGAGCTTGGAGCATATGCAGTAGTGGTAGGAGGAGCAATTACAAGACCTTTAGAAATAACAAATAGATTTATTGAGGGTATGGGATTAAAATGAAAATAATTTGTTTTGACATAGGTGGAACTAATATTAAATATTCAATAATAGAAGATATTGATAATGATAATATAGAAGTGAAAAATATAGAAACTAGGGTTACTAAAGATGATAACTATATCTTAGAAGATGTATTGAAGATAATAGGAGAAAATACTGATGTTGATGCTGTAGGTATTTCAACAGCAGGAGTAGTAAATTCTAATACTGGTGAAGTAATATTTGCTGGACCTACTATACCAAAATATACAGGAACTAAGTTTAGGGAAGTAATAGAAAAGAAATATGGGATACAAACTTTTGTAGAAAATGATGTTAATTCGGCAGCATTTGGAGAATACTGTTTTTCTGATTATAAAGGGTCTATGTTTATGCTTACTATAGGAACAGGAGTTGGTGGTTCATTAATACTAGATGGTAAAGTGTTTAGTGGTGCATCAATGACAGCTGGAGAAATAGGGTATATGCCATTAAATGATGGGTATTTTCAGGATTTTTCATCGGCAACATATTTAACTAATTA
The DNA here is from genome assembly GCF_001891165.1 of Streptobacillus ratti. Lineage (NCBI taxonomy): Bacteria > Fusobacteriati > Fusobacteriota > Fusobacteriia > Fusobacteriales > Leptotrichiaceae > Streptobacillus > Streptobacillus ratti. Next base: position 6,326 of record NZ_LKKW01000018.1, read on the forward strand.
TGTTAGTGAAAGACTTGGGAAAAAAGTTGATGGAAGATATGTTTTTGAAAATGCTAAAAAAGGAGATATCCTATGTAATGAAGCAATAGATAAAATGGTGTATAATCTAACTACGGGATTATTAAATATACTATATATGATTAACCCTGATAATATTGTAATTGGTGGTGGAATTACTGCTCAAGGAAAATATTTAGAAGATAAGATATTAGAAGTATTAAATAAAAGAGTAATAGGAAAACAGTTTAATAGTAATGTTAAACTTGCAAATTTAAAAAATTCAGCAGGAATATATGGAATATATAATATAGTAAGAAAGGAAATGAAATGAATTACAATTTAGAAAAATTTAAAGGTGTATTTGTTGCTATGTATTCTACTTATGATGATAATGGAAACATTTCAACAGAAAGAGCAAAAGAATTAACAAAATATTACATTGAAAAAGGTGTAAAAGGTCTTTATGTAGGAGGGTCTTCAGGAGAAGGAGTTCTTCAAAGTGAAGAAGAAAGAAAAGCAGTACTTGAAGCAGTTATGGAAGTGGCTAAAGATAAGTTAGTTATAATAGCTCATGTGGGTGCAAATTCTACACCTGAATCTGTAAGACTTGCTAAACATGCTAAAGAATGTGGTGTTGATGCAGTATCATCAATTCCATGTGTATATTATGGATTTTCTCCTAAGGCAGTAAAAGAACATTGGAGTGCTATGATAGATGCCACTGACTTACCATTTATTATTTATCATATACCACAAACTACTAGATTTAATTTACCTATTTCTCTATTAGAAGAAATGGCTGCTATGGAAAAAGTTATAGGAATTAAATGTTCTTCTGAATCTACATTTGAATTACAACAGTTTAAATATATAGGCTCTAAAGTGAAAAATGGAGAATTTATTGTATTTAATGGTCCAGATGAACAATTTATTGCAGGACGTATGATAGGAGCAGATGGTGGAATAGGTGGAACATATGGAGTTATGCCTGAATTGTTTATTAAGTTAAATGAATATATGGAAAATAGAGAATTTGACAAAGCAAGAGAATTACAAAATGAAGTAAATGAAGTAATAAAAGGATTATTAAAAGGACCATCATTATATGGTGTAGCAAAATATATTTTACATTTAAGAGGAATACATACAGGACAACCAAGAGGTCCAATGTTACCAGTAACTCAAGAAAAAGATATAGAACTTGCTAAGGAATTGAATAATAAGATTGAAGAATTAATCAATAAGTATTGCAGTTAATAAAACATATATATTGGAGGAAATTATGAACAAAAAAATTAAAATGTTAGCAGCTACAGCTGCATTAGCACTTACAGCTTTTGCATGTAATGCAAAATCAGAACCAAAAACTGAAGGGCCTGTAACAATTAAATATTGGTCTTTCCCTAACTTTACAGCTGATGCTGAATTTAAAACACCTGAAGAATTTGATATGGCTTTAATAAAAGCATTTGAAGAAGCTAATCCAGGTATTAAAGTTGAATATCAAAAAATTGATTTTACAGATGGACCAGCAAAACTTGAAACAGCTATTCAATCTAAATCAACTCCAGATGTTGTTATTGATGCACCAGGAAGAATAATAGACTGGGCTAAAAAAGGATACTTAGTTCCTTTTGATGTAGATACTTCAGTTTATTCTAAATCTATGTTATCAGCTTCAAGCTATGACGGTAAATTATACCTACATCCATTAGGAACAGCACCATTTGTTATGGCATTTAATAAAGTTATAACTGATAAATTAGGTGTTACTGATATGTTACCATTAAACAAACCAGGAAGAAACTGGACAGTTGCTGAATTTGAAGCATTATTAACAGCTATTAAAGAAAAAGCACCAAAAATAGATCCTATTCTTTTATACACTAAATCACAAGCTGGGGACCAAGGTCCAAGAGCATTTGTTTCTAACTTATTTGATTCATGGATTACAAATAAAGAAATAACTAAATATACTATTAATGATGAAAATGGAGTTAAGAGTTTAGAATGGATTAAACAAGCTTATGATAAAGGGTTATTAGGAAAAGGAGTTTCATCAGAAGCTAAAGATGCTTTAGAAGCATTTAGAAGTGGAAATGCAGCAGGTACAATTCTTTATTCACCAGGATTAAAAGGTGGAAAAGCAGATTTAGATGCTATTAAAGCAGGTAAATTAGAACCAGTATATGTTTCTTTCCCTAATGAAAGTGGACAAGCTAAATTTGAATTCCTATTAGCTGGAGCAGCAATATTTGATAATGAAGACATGGCAAGAAGTGAAGCAGCTAAGAAATTCGTTGATTTTATAGCTAATGATTCAGTATGGGGAGAAAGATCACTTAAAGCAACAAGAAACTTCTCACCAGTTGGTAAAACAGGTCTTTATGATGATGACGCAGAAACTAAATTTATAGAATCACAAAGTGCAAACTTTGGACCTTACTACAATACTATAGATGGTTATGCTCAAATGAGACCATTATGGTTTAACATGGTTCAATCAGTATTAAATGGACAAGTTAGCCCTAAAGAAGCATTAGATAAATTTGTTGAAAATGCAAATAAAACAATTGAAGACGCAAAATAGTAATAGAAATAGAAGGGGTAGAAACTTTCTACCTCTTTTATATGAGGAGAGGTGCAATAGATGTTTAATTCTATTAAAAAAATAAACTTTAAAAAAATAGATTATAGTGCATATTTATTTATTTTACCAGTAATGATATTCTTTTCAACATTTGTTTTATATCCAATGGCTAAGGGGATTTATTTATCTTTATTTAGATTTAGAGGACGTAACACAACATTTGTAGGATTAAAACATTATATAGATTTATTTAGTGATGAAGTGTTTATAAAATCAACAACAAATACTATAGTAATTACTATGATAGCAGTACCTATTGTAGTTGCATTTTCTATATTTGTTGCTATTAATATTTATGAAAAAAGTGCATTAGTAAGATCGATTTTTAGAGGTATATTTTATATACCAGCTATATCATCAGTAGTTTCAGTTACTGTTGTATGGAATTGGATTTATCATCCAAAGTATGGAATATTAAATTATGTTTTAAATAGCACACATATTACAAGTAACCAAATAGATTGGCTTGGTAATCCTAGAACGGCTATATATGCCATTATAGCGATACTGATTACTACTAGTGTTGGTCAACCTATAATTTTATATGTAGCAGCTTTAGGAAATGTTCCTAAAGATTTAATAGAGGCATCAAAAATTGATGGTGCTACAGATTCTCAATGTTTTAGAAAAATTATATGGCCAACTATTAAACCAACAACATTATATATAGTGGTTGTTACAACAATTAATAGTTTTCAAATATTTGCTTTAATACAATTATTAACAGCAGGTGGACCAAATTATTCAACATCGACAATAATGTATTTAGTTTACCAAAAAGCAATAGTAGAAACTAGATTCGGTGTTTCATCAGCAATGGGAGTATTGCTTGCGATTATAATTGGTATAATTTCAGTAATACAATTTAAATTCTTATCACATGATGTAGATTAATTAGGTTAGGAGAAAGTATGGAAGTTAAAAAAACAACACCTTTAGGTGTGATATCAATAATAATATTAGTTATCTTTGCCCTGTTCTTTATATTTCCATTTTATTGGATATTAACAGGTTCATTTAAAATACAAGATGTTGCAATAAGCATACCACCACAATGGATACCAGTTTCACCAACTCTTGAAAATTACAAACAATTGTTAGTAGATAATACTGCAAGATGGTTTTTTAACTCAGTATTTATTTCTAGTATGACAACAATATTAGTTTGTGTAACTGCAACACTTGCAGGTTATGCTTTAGCAAAAAAAGATTTTCCAGGGGTAAATGTGTTGTTTATAGTATTTGTTGCCGCAATGGCATTACCTAAACAAGTTATTTTAATACCATTATTAAAATTTATAACTGAATTAGGTTGGATAGATACTTATCAAGCTTTAATTTTACCAGCAGTTGGTTGGCCTTTTGGAGTATTCTTGATGAAACAATTTTCTCATTCAGTACCAAATGAGTTACTTGAATCAGCAAAAATTGATGGTTGTGGAGAATTTAGAACATTTATATCTATAGTTTTACCTATAGTTAAACCTGGAATAGGGGCTTTAGCGATATTCACATTTATCGCAAGTTGGAATGATTATTTCTCTCAATTAATATTTACTAATAGTGAATTAATGAAAACACTTCCATTAGGAGTAGCTTCAATGGCACAAATGGCAGAATTTTCATTAAACTATGGATTGTTAATGGCAGGAGCTGCACTTGCATCTATGCCTATGATAATAGTATTCTTAATGTTCCAAAGCTATTTCACACAAGGTGTTACTATGGGAGCAGTTAAAGGATAAAATATATATTGGAGGAAAAAAATGTATAAAAATTTTAAACTATTAATAGCCACAGCTTTGCTATCAATTGTAGTATTTTCTTGTGGTATGAAAAATAAGGAAGATGGAATAGTTACAATTAAATATTGGTCTTTTCCTAATTTTAATGCAGATCCTGAATTAAAGACATCTGAAGAATTTGATATGGCTTTAATAAAAGCATTTGAAGAGGCTAATCCAAATATTAAAGTTGAATATCAAAAAATAGATTTTACAGATGGACCAGCAAAGCTTGAAACAGCTATTATTTCTAAATCAAATCCTGATGTTATTATAGATGCTCCTGGAAGAGTAATAGATTGGGCTAAAAAAGGATATTTAGTTCCTTTTGATATTGATACTTCAATTTATTCTGATACAATAGTTTCAGCTGCAAGTCATAAAGGAAAGCTATATCTATATCCATTAGGAACTGCACCGTTTGTTATGGCATTTAATAGAGTAATTACAGATAGATTAGGTGTTACTCATATGTTGCCATTAAACAAACCAGGAAGAAACTGGAATGTTGAAGAATTTGAGGCTTTATTAACAGCAATTAAAGAAAAAGATTCAAGTATAGATCCAATAATATTTTTCAATAAATCAACAGATGGAAGTCATGGACCAAGATCTTTTGTTGTTAATTTATTTGATACTTGGCTTACAGATAAAGATATAACTAAGTATATTGTTAATAATGAAAAAGGAGTTAAAGCTTTAGAATGGGCTAAACAAGCACATGATAAGGGATTATTAGGAGATGGTGTTTCATCAGAAGCTAAAGATGCTTTAGAAGCATTTAGAAGTGGACTTTCAGCTGGAACTATGATTTATTCACCAGGATTAAATGCTATAAGAGGTAATCAATTAGCTAGAGAAAGTGGTAAATTAGATCCAGTATATGTGGCTATGCCAAATAGCAGTGGACAAGCTAAATATGAATTATTATTAGCAGGAGCAGCTGTGTTTAATAATGGAGATGAGGCAAAAATTGAAGCATCTAAAAAATTTGTAGATTTTGTAATTAATGATCCAGTATGGGGTGAAAGATCTCTTAAAGCAACTAGAAACTTCTCTCCAGTTGGTAAAACAGGATTATATGGTGATGATGAAGAAACTAAATTTATAGAATCAATAAATGGAAATTATGGTCCATATTACAATACTATAGATGGATTTGCTCAAATGAGACCATTATGGTCAAATATGGTTCAAGCTGTGTTAAATGGACAAATTAGTCCTAAAGATGGATTAGATAAATTTGTTATAGATGCAACTAAAACAATTGAAGATGCTAAATAGAGATATAGGAGTTGTTTTGTTAGATGATAGTTTTATTATGGTTTTATTATAGTAAATTATATATTTTAGGTTCATTATTATTTACATTCTTTTTAAATAAGGTTACAAATAAGCTGTATTTACCACCATTAATAATTAATATGGTGGGGGTTATTATGTTATTTTTAATTCCTTATCATTCCAGAACTTATGCAATGTATTTTAATTATATGCCTATAGTAGTTACAAGTGCATTATTAAATATCATAATATATTTATTTAGAAAACATAAATAATTTCTTGTTATAATCAAAAAAGTCTGAAACTTTAGTATATTAAAAATTTCAGACTTTTTTATATAAGCCAAAATACCGGAGTGATGAGAATTTGTCGCCTTATAAACAAAACGTGGCAGCCATATATTAAATATTATAAGATCCGTAAAAGCCCTATGTCAGTTCGTGATTTCCTTAAGCATATATTAACAGAGATAGCCCCTTATCCAAAAAGTAAAGCCCAAAAATATGTTATCACTATTCCGAATATCCTCGCAAATTAATTATAGCAGTATTTTAGTATTTTTTCAATTATTTATCTTTATTATTTCTGCTATTTGTGTTATTATTTTATTAAATATTAATTAATGAAAGAAGTGATAAATATGTCTGTTATAAAAATATTAGATGATAGTATTTCAAATATTATTGCAGCTGGAGAAGTTGTAGAAAATCCATCAAGTATGATAAAAGAACTTCTTGAAAATTCTTTAGATGCAGAAGCAACTTCTATACAAATAGAGGTATTAAATGGTGGAATATATGTAAAAATATCAGATAATGGAAAAGGTATGAGTAGAGAAGATGTACTTTTAAGTATAGAAAGACATGCAACATCTAAAATATCTACTAAAGAAGATATATTTAATTTACAAACATATGGGTTTAGGGGAGAAGCTTTAGCTTCAATTGCAGCTGTTTCAAAATTTTCTATGAGTAGTAGAACAAAAGATGATAAATTAGGAACAATAATTAATGCTTATGCTGGAGTAGTTAGAAAGTATGAAAATTTTACTAGAAGTGTTGGAACTGAGATAGAAATAAGAGATTTGTTTTATAACACACCTGCTAGAAAAAAGTTTTTAAGAAAAGAAAGTACAGAATATAGTAAGATTAAAGATATAGTTCTTAAAGAAGCTCTTGCTAATCCTAATGTTGCTATAACCTTATATATAGATGGTAAGCCTACTTTAAAAACTACAGGTAATGGTATGGAAAGCACTATTTTTGAACTTTTTGGTAAAAATGTTCTTAAAAATTTAGAGAAATTTGAATATGGATATTTAGGAAATGTTGAAATTTTAAGGTCATCAAAGGAATACATATATACTTATGTTAATGGTAGATATGTTAAATCTAATTTACTTGATAGAGCAGTTATAGATGCTTATTATACTAAATTAATGAAAGGTAAATATCCTTTTGTAATATTAATGTATGATGTAAATCCAAAAGAAATAGATGTAAATGTACACCCAAGTAAGAAAATGATAAAATTCTCTGATGAAAAAATAGTATATAATGATATAAAAAGATCTATTGAAAACTTTTTCTATGAGTTTGATAGAAGAGCTTGGCAACCTACATTAATACCAAAAACTAAAGAAATAGTTGAAGATAATATAGAAACAGAATATGTGTCTTTAAATATATTTCCAAAAGATGAAGTAAAAGAAGTTGTTTCTGAACCTTTAGTTTTTAAAGAAAATAGAGATTTTGAAGTAAGAGAACCTAAATTAATATATGAAAATCCTTTTTATGATGAAGATATTGAAGAAAAAACTGAAATAGAAAAAGTAGAAAATAAATCAGAATATTTAAAACCATTTTTTGAAAAAAAAGAGGGTGAAGTAAAGTATTATGAAGTGTTAGGTCAAATATTTGATACATATATATTGGTTAATAGAGATAATAATTTAGAAATATATGATCAACATATTATACATGAGAGATTACTTTATGAGGAGTTAATGTCTAATTTTGAAAAAAAGAATATTAGTTCTCAAATGCTTCTTTTACCTGAATTAGTAGATGTTAGTCCAATTGACAAAGATATCATATTTAACAATATAGATATATTTGAAAGACTTGGTTTTGAAATTGATGAAATTTCAAACAATCAAATAGCTCTAAGAGCAGTACCTAATTTTAACTTTAGAGAAAGTATAACTAATATTTTAGAAAAAATATTAATTGATTTAAAGAGTAAAAATAAGGTGGGAGATATTAGGGAAAAAATAATAATATCTATGTCATGTAGAGGAGCTATTAAAGCAGGACAAAAATTAAACATGCAAGAAATGCAAAATATGGTAAGAAGATTACATGAAGTAGGTAAGTATACATGCCCTCATGGAAGACCGATTATATCAAAAATATCTAAATATGATTTAGACAAAATGTTCGGTCGTGTAAAATAACTTGACTTTTCCTTGTATATATGATATATAAACTTGTTGAGAGGGATTTTAATGTTAAAAATTAATTTGATTTGTGTTGGAAAAATAAAGGAAAAATATATAATTGAAGGTATAGAAGAATTTTTAAAAAGATTGTCTAAATATGTTAAAATTAATATTATAGAATTAAAAGAAGAAGCAGATAATAATGTTGATTTTGCCATTAATAAAGAATCAAAATTACTAATAGATAGTATAAATAAAAATTCTGGATATAATATACTATTAGATATTAAAGGAGAAAATATTACAAGTGAAAAATTATCATGTAAAATATCTAATTTAAAGTTAAATTATAGTGAAATAAATTTTATTATAGGTGGTTCTAATGGATACAACGATGAAGTTAGAAAATTAGCAGATTTTAAATTAAGTTTTTCTAAAATGACTTTTCCACATCAATTAATGAGACTTATTCTTATAGAACAAATTTACAGAAGTATATGTATAGAAAATAATATTAAATATCATAAATAGGAGGAGTTTTAATGTATACAATAGGGGATGAATTTGAATTTGATGTAAATGATAATTTAGAGTATTTTACATGTATTGGGGAATTTCCATATTCAGGTATTGAATACTTGATATGTGAAAATGAATATGGAATAAAAAAAGTATTTTTTTATGATGATGAAGAATTGATTTTAGTAGAAGATGAAGATGAAGAAGAAAATGTACTAGATAATTTTCAAGAAGAGTCATATAAGATAGATGAAAAAGAATTTGATTGGTATGAAGAAAACGATTACAATGATTATGATCCTCCTTTTAATGATGATAATGGACTAGAGGATAATTATATAGAAGATGATATGGAATTATTAAATGATTATTCAGATGAAGAAGAGGATATAGATACTTTCCTTGATGATTTATTTGATGATGAAGACTAGGAATAAATATGATATTAGAAATAAAAGATAAGTTTACAAATGATGTTACTATAATTAAAAATATAGATTTTAAATATATTAATAATGAACTTAGTTATGTATATAAATCTGAAAAATATTTATGGAAATTTAAAGAAAATGAAATATTATTAGAAAAAAAGGGAGAGATAGAATACATACAGAGATATATAAAAGGTAGGCTGACTAAATCAATAATAAAAATGAATGATTTAGAAATGCAAGTATATATATTAACTAGGGAAATTGAAAAAGAAGAAAATAATATTAAATTAGTATATAATATATATAGTGATAGGGATATTGAAAATTTAATTTCAAGTTTTGAAGTTAAAATTAACTTAGGAGGAATAAATGGAAAATAAAGAAAATGCAGTTAATGAAACCTATGTAATGAAAGAAAAATATAGAAAAATTGATGAATTAAAAGCTTTAGGATTAGAACCATATGGAAGATATTTTGATAAAAAAGATGAAATAGGAAGTATTTTAAATTTTGATGAAACTTCAGAAAATGAATTTAAAACTGCTGGAAGAATAATGTCATATAGAAGAATGGGTAAAAATGGATTTGCACACATTCAAGATCCCACAGGAAAAATTCAAATTTATGCTAAAAAAGATGAAATAGGTGAAGAAGAATATGAAACATTTAAAAGATTATCAACAGGAGATTTTGTTGGTGTAGTAGGTAAATTGTTTCGTACACAAACAGGTGAATTAACAATTAAAGCATCACATTTAGAGATACTATCTAAAAATATAAGACCATTACCAGATAAATTTTCTGGACTTCAAAATATTGAAATGCGTTATAGACAAAGATATATTGATTTAGTTATGAATCCTGAAGTTATGGACACTATGAAAAAAAGATTTGAAATAATTAGATATTTTAGAACATATTTAGAAAAAAAAGGATTTTTAGAAGTTGAAACTCCTATGTTACATCCAACATTAGGGGGAGCTAATGCAAAACCATTTATAACTCACCATAATGCTTTAGATATGGATATGTATTTAAGAATAGCACCAGAACTTTATTTAAAAAGACTTTTAGTTGGAGGATTTGAAAAAGTTTTTGAAATAAATAGAAATTTTAGAAATGAAGGAGTGTCTATTAAGCATAATCCAGAATTTACTATGATGGAACTTTATCAAGCATATGCTGATTTTAATGATATGATGGATATTACTGAAGATTTAATTTCATCACTTACTTATCACTTATATGGAACTTATGAAATACCTTATGAAGATAAACAAATAAATCTTGCAAAACCTTGGAGAAGAGTAACTATGAGAGAAATAGTTAAAGAACATACAGGTTTTGTTATGGATGAAAACACTACAGATGAATCTGCAATAGAATTTGCTAAGGGACTTGGAATAAATTTAGATAAAAATAAGACTTATACTAAGTTTGGTATTTTAAACCTATTATTTGAAGAAAAAGTAGAGCATACTATAGTTAATCCAACATTTGTTACAGATTATCCAAAAGAAATTTCTCCGTTATCTAAAAATTCTAAAGGAGAAAGTGATTGGGTAGATAGATTTGAACTGTTTATAACAGGAAGAGAATATGGTAATGCTTATTCTGAATTAAATGACCCTAAGGATCAAAAAGAAAGATTTGAAGACCAAGTTAGAGCAAAGGAAAATGGAGATGATGAAGCAACTGAAATGGATTTAGACTATATCAGAGCTTTAGAATATGGAATGCCACCAGCTGGAGGACTTGGAATAGGGATAGATAGACTTGTAATGTTACTTACAAACTCATCATCTATAAGAGATGTAATTATGTTCCCTACTTTAAAAAAAGAAACACATTTTGAATAATATATAAAAGGAGCTGCTCTATTTAGGAACAGCCCCTTTTTTTCCTTATTTTTCGTATCTTTTCCAGATTTGTGTTCTACCGATTAATGAAATACCAATATATCCTCTAACTTTTAAAGTTCCATCTTTTTGTAACTGCATGTAACTATCATAAGTTTTTCCATTTGATGGATCATAAATACTACCATTTTCATAAGTATTATTAGATTCATTGTATGTAAATCCACTAACAAAGTCTATACCCTCTAATGTTCTATCTTGTTTTGATTTATCTGGATTGTTAGAATCTTTTCTTAAATTTCCATCACTATCAAATCTATCTGTTAATTTCAATATTTTTCCATGGAATTTATTATCTTTTTCATAAATCTCAACAATAACTCTATTTCCACTTGAACTAGGTTCTGTTATCCAAACACCAAAAGCCTCTTTTTTATCAGAAAAAGAAAGTGTAGCTACTAATAAAAGTAACAATGTAATTATTTTTTTCATAAATTTCTTGTATGATATAGTTTAAAAACTATAAAAATACATCTCCTTTCATAAGAACTATAAACATTATATTAAATTTTAAAAAATTTGTCAACTGTTAAAAAAATTGACTAATAATACAAAAAGTAAAAAATATAAATACTGTCTATATTTAATTTATATAAACAAAAATATATGTTCTGTTATTAAAAAATATTGACTTGTCTTTTTCAAAGTGGTATTATGAATGTATGAAAAAACTTAAGGAGAAAGATTATGTTTTGGAATATTAATGATGGTGTAAAAAAAATAGTAAAAGTATTGTTAATAATTTCAATTTTAGTTTTTTTCATTGGAATTATGAAGATGAATATATTAATGTTATCTTTATCTTTTGGAATTTTAATATCTATAGTATCAAATCTAATGTTACTTAATACAGTACATAAAATAGTATATTTGAAAGGAAATAGGGGCACAATGTTTATAGATTCCACTAAAAGGTATGGAATGTATATATTGGCTCTTTATTTTGTATATAGGGTAAATATTAGATTTTTTGATATAAATCCGTTATATTCATTACTTATATGTTCTTTTGGATTTATTTCATTTAGATTAGTACTACAAGGTATGAGTTTTTTAAAATTTAAATTATAAAGAAAGGAGTGGGTACATTTGTCAAAGAAGAAGAATTTGCTAAAGTGGATAGGATTAATGGTTTTAATGCTTGTAGGAGTAAACTTACTTTTATCTATAGTATCAACTGTTTTTCCAATAACATTTCAAAAGCCACATGATATCATTGAACCACCTGAAGTATTTTTTAGTATACCTATAGGTAGATATATATTAAATATTAATCAAACGATAATGAATACATGGGCAATAATGATAGTTATTATTTTCATACTAATTAAAGGAACTAGAAATATTAGTGTAGAAAACCCTGGTTTTTTTCAATTAGTATTAGAAGAATACTATAATTTTATTAATAATTCATTCTTAGAGGGATTAGGAAAATATAAAGAAAAATTTGCTGGTTTTTTCTCGGCGTTGTTTTCAATGATAGCATTTTTAAATGTATCTATGTTCTTATTTCCTTTTGCAATAATATGGAAAAAGAATGAACACGGTTTAATTTTTGTTAAACCTTTCTTTAGAACTGCGACAGCTGATATGAATACAACTGTTGGATTGGCATTAGTAGTTTTTGTAATTTTTTTAGGAGCAGCAATTTATAGAATGGGTGTATTAGGATTTATAAAAGAATTATCACAACCCTTTGTATTTATGTTACCTATAAATATAATTGGAGAATTTGCAAAACCAATAAATATATCTATGAGATTATTTGGTAATATGTTTGCAGGACTTGTAATTATGTCGTTAGTTTATGGATTAGCAGTTAAAGATATTTTCCCAAGTTTAACAAATAATATATTAAAGGGAAGTTTTAGTTTTGCAGTTGGTTGGCCAAATATATTACAAATATATTTAGATTTCTTTATTGGAATTTTACAGGCATTTGTATTTACAGTTTTATCATCTGTATACATTAAGCAGATGTTAATAGGAGAAGAAGAGGAATAGAAGGAGGAAAAAAATGGATGTATCAATAATTAAAGCAGCAGCATTATTAGGAGCTGGTATAGCAGCATGTGGAGGAATAGGAGCAGGACTTGGACAAGGGTTAGCAACAGCAGCAGCAGTAGAGGCTGTAGCAAGACAACCAGAAGCTAAAAATGATGTTATGGCAACACTGTTTATAGGATGTGCAATAACAGAATCAACAGGGATTTTTGCGTTAATTATAGCATTAATCTTAGCTTTAATAAAAGGATAATAAAGGTGGAATCTCATGGAACAAAATAATAATTTAATTACCATTGATATTTTAATGATAGTTCAGATAATAAACTTTTTTATTTTAGTATATGTTTTTCATAAATATTTCTATAAAAAAATTGGAAAAGTTATAGAAGAAAGAAAAAAAATAGCTCTAAAAGAACTTGAAATAGTTAAAGAGGAGAGAGAAAAATTAGAAGAACAAAAACAAAATTATGAAAAATTAAGAAAAGAAGCTAAAAGACGTGCAAATGACATTATTATTAAAGCAGAAAGACAAGCTGATGAAAGAAAAGAACAAATTTTAGATAATGCTACACTTACACGTGATAGAATGATAATGCGTGCAGAGTCAGAAGTTTTAAAATTAAGAAATAGTATTAAAGAGCAATTACAAAAAGAAATGAGTCAAATGGCTACAGAACTTGCAGAAAAGATAATTAAAGAAAATATAGAAAAAAATCCTGAAATAGTTGATAAAAGTATTGATAAATTTATTGATGAAGTAGGTGAATAATATGGAAAATCTTTCTATAGCGAGAAGATATGCAGAAGCTATCTATAAAGTAGCCGAAGAAAAAGATGAAGTATTTGAAGTTTTTGAAATGTTGAATGTCATTTTAGAACATATAGAAAATGATGAAGATTTCAAAAAATTTTTAAGTTACCCTATTATTGGAAAAGAAGAAAAAAAAGAATTGATAAATAGGATATATAGGGATATTAAAAATGAACCTTTAGATATTTTAGATTATTTAATTGAAAAAGATAGACTATTACATATCAAAGAAATTAATGAACAATATAGTAAAATATATTATGAAGCTCATAAAAAGCTAATAGTAACAGCTATTTTTCCTAAAGAATTATCAACTGAACAAAAAGAAAAACTAAGAAAAAAATTAGTTGATATGAAACAAAAAGAAGTTGTTATACACTATAAAGTTGATGAAAACTTAATAGGTGGAGGAATAATTAAAATAAATGATGATGTAATTGATGGTTCGATTAAGACTCAAATTAAAGAATTGAAACGTTAAATTGAGGAGGTGTTTTTTTTTGAAAATCAAACCAGAAGAAATTAGTAATATAATTAGAAAAGAAATAGAAAATTATAAAAAGAAAATAGATGTTTCTAGTGTTGGAACAGTAGTTGAAGTAGGAGATGGTATAGCAAGAATTTATGGTTTAGATAATGCTATGGCAGGTGAGCTTTTAGAATTTCCTAATGGAGCAACAGGTATGGTTTTAAATCTTGAAGAGAATTCTGTTGGAGCTGTTATACTTGGAGATACTAGGGGGATTAAAGAGGGAGATGTAGTTAAAGGTACTGGTAGAATTACTGAAGTTCCTGCTGGAGAGGCACTACTTGGAAGAGTGGTTAATTCACTTGGAGAACCTATAGATGGCAAAGGGGTTATAGTTGCATCTAAATATATGCAGGTTGAGAGAGTAGCTTCAGGAATAATAGATAGAAAACCAGTTACTGAACCTTTGCAAACTGGTATTAAAGCAATAGATGGAATGATACCTATAGGAAGAGGACAAAGAGAATTAATAATAGGAGATAGACAAACAGGTAAAACATCTATAGCTATAGATACAATTATAAATCAAAAAGATACAGGAATATATTGTATATATGTTGCTATAGGTCAAAAAAGATCTACAGTGGCTTCAATTCAAAGAAAATTAGAAGAAGCAGGTGCGATGGAATATACAACTATAGTAGCTGCTACTGCTAGTGAACCTGCACCACTTCAATATTTAGCACCTTATGCTGGTGTTGCAATGGCAGAATATTTCATGGAAGAAGGAAAACATGTATTAATAATATATGATGATTTATCTAAACATGCTGTTTCATATAGAGAAATGTCTTTATTATTAAAAAGACCACCTGGGCGTGAAGCATATCCTGGAGATGTTTTCTATTTACATTCAAGATTGCTTGAAAGAGCAGCAAAATTATCTGATGAGTTAGGTGGGGGATCTATCACTGCTCTTCCAATAATTGAAACTCAGGCTGGAGATATATCAGCATACATACCAACTAATGTTATATCAATAACAGATGGTCAAATATTCTTAGAAACAGACTTATTTAATTCTGGATTTAGACCAGCTATTAATGCAGGATTTTCAGTTTCAAGGGTTGGAGGTTCTGCTCAAATTAAGGCTATGAAACAAGTAGCAAGTAGAGTTAAAATGGAACTAGCACAATATACTGAATTATTAGCATTTGCACAATTTGGTTCTGACCTTGATAAGGCAACACGTGATCAATTAAATCGTGGAGAAAGAATAATGGAAATATTAAAGCAAAAACAATATTCTCCTATGCCTGTTGAAGAACAAGTTGTTTCATTTTATGCTGTAACTAATGGTTATTTAGATGATATTGATGTTGAAGATGTTAGAAATTTTGAAGAAGAATTATTACAAAGTATGTATTCTACAACAGATATTTTAAAACAGATTATAACTGAAAAAACTTTAACTAAAGAAATAGAAGAAGAATTAGAAGACTTTATAAAAACATTTAAAAAAGATTATGTACATTAATGAAAGGAGAAACATATGGCATCTAATATGAAAGAAATTAAAGCTAGAATAAATAGCATTAATAATTCAAAACAGATAACTAGTGCTATGAATATTGTTTCTTCAACTAAATTTAAAAAATTTCAAGTACTTACCTTTAAAACTAGAGAATATGAAAAATCTTTAGAATATGCTTTATATAACTTATTAAATCATATAGGTAATAGACATAATATTTTATTTGAGGGTAAAAAAGAAGTTAAAAATATTGGTATAGTAGTTATGACATCAGATAGAGGTCTTTGTGGCTCATTTAATTCTAATACTTTAAAAAAGATGGATAAAATGGTAAAAAGATTTACTAAAGAGGGTAAAAATGTTTCTATAATTTCTATAGGTAGAAAGGCAAGAGATTATTGTAAAACTAGAGATATTAATGTAGATGCAGAATATATACAATTAATACCAGAAACAATGTTTTCTAAAGCTAAGATTATTAGTGAAGATATAGTTGATTTTTATCTTTCAGATCAATATGATGAAGTATATTTAATATATTCAAAATTTGTATCAGTAATACACTATAACTTAGTAGAGGAAAGAATATTACCTTTTTCAAGACCTACAGGATTAAAGATATCTAAAGAAAGTGAAGAAGTAAAAGATAAAAGATATATTTTTGAACCAAATGAAAATCAAGTTTTAGTTGAATTTTTACCTAAACTTTTGAATAATAAGTTATACCAAGCATTACTTGAAAATTCAGCAAGTGAGCATTCAGCTAGAATGTCTGCTATGAAAAATGCAAGTGATAGTGCAACAGAAATAATAAATAAGTTGACATTAGAATATAATAGAATTAGACAAAGTCTAATAACACAAGAACTATCAGAAATTGTTGGTGGTTCTCAAGCAATTAAATAGGAGGAATAAGATGAACAAAGGTAAATTGGTTCAAATTATAGGGCCGGTTATAGATGCAAGATTTGATAATACCTTACCAGATATCTTTAATGCCTTAGAAATATATTATGAAGATGGGAAAAAAATAGTTGCAGAAGTTCAAGCACATTTAGGAAATAATGTTGTAAGAGCAGTTGCGATGACATCTACTGACGGATTAAAAAGAGGAGTAGATGTTATAGATACAGGAGAACCTATTAAAGTACCAGTAGGGAAAGAAACTTTAGGTAGAATTTTTAATGTTTTAGGAGAAACTGTTGATAATGGAGATGAAATTATTACAGAAGAAAGACATTCTATTCATAAAAAAGCACCTGAGTTTGAAGAGCAAGAAACTCACTCTGAAATATTAGAAACAGGAATTAAGGTAGTAGATTTATTAGCACCATATCTAAAAGGAGGTAAAATAGGTCTTTTTGGAGGGGCTGGAGTAGGTAAAACTGTATTAATTCAAGAATTAATTAATAATATTGCAAAAGGTCATGGAGGTCTGTCTGTATTTGCTGGAGTTGGAGAAAGAACCAGAGAGGGTAGAGACTTATATAACGAAATGAAAGAAAGTGGAGTTATTAATAAGACGGCTTTAGTTTATGGTCAAATGAATGAACCACCTGGGGCAAGACTTAGAGTAGCACTTTCAGCCTTAACTATGGCAGAATATTTTAGAGATAAAGAAGGGCAAAATGTATTGTTATTCATAGATAATATATTTAGATTTACACAGGCAGGTTCTGAAGTTTCTGCTTTACTTGGAAGAATGCCATCTGCTGTTGGTTATCAACCTAACCTTGCAACAGATATGGGAGCTTTACAAGAAAGAATTACTTCAACTAAAAAAGGTTCTATTACATCAGTACAAGCAGTATATGTTCCAGCAGATGATTTAACTGACCCAGCACCAGCTACAACATTTTCACATCTTGATGCAACAACAGTATTATCAAGACAAATTGCATCATTAGGAATTTATCCAGCAGTTGATCCTCTTACTTCAACTTCAAGAATACTTGAAGCAGAAATAGTTGGAAATGAACACTATAAGGTAGCTAGAGAAACTGTTAAAGTTTTACAAAGATATAAGGAACTGCAAGATATTATTGCAATACTTGGTATGGATGAATTAGGTGATGAAGATAAAGTAATAGTAAGTAGAGCAAGAAAAATTCAAAGATTTTTCTCTCAACCATTCTCAGTTGCTGAACAATTTACAGGAATGAAAGGTAAATATGTTACATTACGTGAAACAATAAGAGGATTTAAAGAAATTTTAGACGGTAAACATGATGAACTTCCAGAACAAGCTTTTCTTTATGTAGGAACTATAGATGATGCAGTAGCAAAAGCAAAAGATTTAATGGGTGAATAATTATGGAAAAAAAAGATTTTTTTACCTTAAAAGTAGTAACGCCTGAAAAAATAGAATTTTTATCTAAAAAGATAAAATTTGTTAAGGTTAGAACTATAAGAGGGGATATAGGAATATTACCTAATCATACTAATTTTATGAGTTCTCTTGGAGAGGGATTGATGCTTATAAAAAACAGCTCTGAAGAAAAAAGTTACTATATCAGTGGTGGATTTTTAGAAGTTAATCATAACTATGTTACTGTCATGGCAGAAGAAGCTATGTTAGCTGAAAGTGAAGAAGAGTTTAAAAAAATTAAACAACAAAAACTTGAAAAAGCTATTGAAGCTAAAAGGAAAGAAGACCAAGATATACTTGGAACTAAGAAAAAATTACAAGATAGTTTACTTAGATAAAGTTATTTATCGATGTTAAAATAGAAATTAGGAGGTATAAAGTGGTTTTTAAAGACTTTGAATACAAAAGAGTAGATATTGAAGAATTAAAAAAAGTATACATGAAAATTAAAGAGGAACTTGAAAATGCAGAAAATGCACAAAGAGCTATAGAACTTTATTATGAAATTGATGAGATTAATAAAAAGTTCTCGACTAATTATTCATTAGCATATATAAGAAATAGTATAGATACTACAGATGAATATTATTCTGAAGAAAAATCTTTTTATGATGAAAATTTACCATTAATTTCAGAATTTAATAATGATTTAGGAATAGCTTTTGCTAATTCTAAATTTAGATCTGAACTTGAAGAAAAATTTGGTAAACTTGCATTTCAAAAAATAGATTTAGAATTAAAATTATTCAAAAATGAAATTATTGAAGATTTACAAGAAGAAAATAGATTAGTAACAGAATATGTTAAATTGACATCTAGTGCTAAGATTATGTTTGACGGTGAAGAAAGAAATCTTTCAGAAATGGTTCCGTATACTCAAAATATAGATAGAAATACAAGAAAAGAAGCAGTATTAGCTGTTGGTAAATTCTTTGAAGATAATATGGAAGAATATGATAGAATATATGATTCATTAGTTAAAGTAAGAGATAGAATAGCTAAAAAACTTGGATATAAAAACTTTGTTGAAGTTGGATATTTAAGAATGGGAAGACTTGATTACAATGCTAAAGATGTTGAAAATTATAGAAAACAAATAAAAGAAAATGTAGTTCCTCTATATGTTGAACTAAGAAAAAGACAAGAAAAAAGAATAAAGGTTGATAAATTAAGATATTATGATGAGGGAATGGCATTTTTAACAGGTAATCCAACTCCTAAAGGAGATAGAACATGGATGGTTGAAAAAGCTCAAATTATGTATAAGGAATTATCTCCTGAAACACATGAATTTTTTTCAAAAATGGTTGAACAGGAATTACTTGATTTAGATAGTAAAAAAGGTAAACAAGGTGGTGGATATTGTACATCATTAGATTCATATGGTATGCCATTTATATTTGCAAACTTTAATGGAACAGCACATGATGTTGAAGTTTTAACACATGAGGCAGGACATGCTTTCCAATCTTATCAAACTATGAGAAATGTTGATATATCTTCATACTATTGGCCTACTTCTGAATCAGCAGAAATTCATTCTATGAGTATGGAATTTTTAACTTGGCCATGGATGGAATCATTCTTTAAAGAAGATATTGATAAATTCAAGTATCATCATTTAAGTGGAGCATTCTTATTCATACCGTATGGAGCTTTAGTTGATGAGTTTCAACACTTTGTGTATGAAAATCCTAATGTAACACCTGAAGAAAGAAGAATGAAATGGTTAGAACTTGAAAAAGAATATCTACCTACAAGAGATTATGATGGTATGGAATCATATTTAAAAGGATTGTTCTGGTTTAAACAAGGACATATATTTGAAATTCCATTTTATTATATAGACTATACTTTAGCACAAGTAATTGCATTACAAATGTGGAAGTTAAATGGAGAAGACAGAGAACTTGCATGGAAAAAATACATGAGATTATGTGTTCTTGGAGGTTCTAAAACTTTCCTTGGATTATTAGAAGATGTAAAATTAGATAATCCATTTGAAGATGGAAGTCTAGCAAAAATTATTACTCCAGTAAAAGAGTTTTTATCAACAATTAATGATGAAAATCTATAAATCAAATAAATTATAACAAATTAAAAATTATGAGAATCTCTTAAATTTTAGGGATTCTCATTTTTAAATGAAATGTGAATTATAAGAAAAAACTAATGGTATTTTATTTTAATATATGATAGTATTTAGTTAGTATAATTAAGAGGAGTAAAGTTATGACAGAATTAGAAAGATCAAAAGAAATTATTAGTTTTATTGCAAATTCAAATAGAAAAACACCTGTTAAACTTTATACAGATGAAGATATAAAGGGAGAATATGACGTTAAAATTATAGGAAAAGAAACTAAAATTATAATAGGTAATTGGGATGAGATTGAAAAATTAATTAAAGAAAATGATTTAAAAAATTATCATTTAGAAAATGATAGACGTAATTCAGCACTTCCATTACTTGATATTAAAAATATTGATGCTAGAATTGAACCAGGAGCTATTATTAGAGATAAGGTAATTATAGAATCTAAAGCTGTTATTATGATGGGAGCTGTTATAAATATAGGGGCAAAAATTGGAGAAGGAACTATGATAGACATGAATGCAGTGCTTGGAGGAAGAGCTACTGTTGGTAAAAATTGTCATATAGGTGCTGGAACAGTTTTAGCTGGAGTTATAGAACCACCTTCAGCAGATCCAGTTATAATAGAAGATAATGTAGTAATAGGAGCTAATGCAGTTGTTCTTGAGGGAGTAAGAGTAGGTGCAAATTCAGTGGTTGCAGCAGGAGCAGTTGTAACTGAAAATGTACCAAGTGGTGTAGTTGTTGCAGGTATGCCAGCAAAAATAATTAAAATAATAGATGAAAAAACAAAATCAAAAACTGAAATAGTAGAAGAATTAAGAAAATAAGTAAGGTAGATATATATGAAAAAAATATTTATTTGTTTATTTTTTTCTCTTTCATTTATATTAAATGCAGATATTAAATCTGATTTAGAAAAGTCTTTAAAATTAATTACAGAGGGTAAATATGAAAGTGCAAAAACATTATTACATAATGTAATAGAAAAAAAAGCAGAAAATAATGATGATAAAAAATTTTTAGAATCAGCATATTATTATCTTGCAAATATTTATCATAAAGAGAATAAAATCGATGAAGCTAAAATTTATTATAAAAAATTATCAGAAAATTTAGAAGCTAAAACATTTTCTTCTATAAAGGCTAGTCAATATCTATTTTCTATGGCAATGGAAGAAGAAAATTTTGAAGAAGCTATAAATCAAACTGAAATATTGAATAAAAAAACTAATTATCAACAATTGCCTTTTTTATCAAATTTAATTTATTTATATGAAACAAATGGTAAAAAAGAAAAGTTAGAAATTCTTAATAAAAATATAATATTTAAACTTTCTGAAAGAGAAAAAGGTAGTTTATTTAATCTATTAGCTATGTCATATTTAGAAAATAGTAAATATGATGATGCTAAAAGATACTTTGCCTTATTATTAAAAAGTAAAAATAATGAGAATATACAATTAGGATATATTGGATATTCAAGTCTTGAATTTAAGCAAAAAAATAGAGTTAAATCATTAAGTTATTTGAATAAGGCTTTAAGAGTACAAAAAGAAACTCCTATATATATTTTAGAGAATATATATAAGATGTATGTAGCTAATTCAGAATATGAAAGTGCATATAACATTTTAAGAAGTATAGAAAAAAAAGGTAATATTGATATAAATTTAATAATAGATTTAATAAAATATGCTAAATTATTAAATAAAAACGAAGATATAGAGGGATGTTTAGAAAAATTAGAATCTAAAAAAATATGCAATTTTGATCTTGGGATTAAATTAGCTTCTGAAAATTTATTTGAATTTGCAGAAAGATATTTAATAAAATCTAAAAAAGATGGTAATATAAATGCAAATTATGCTTTAATTAATATATATTTTAGTAATAGAGATAGATATAAATTAAGAGTATTATTAGAAGAGATGTTTAAAAATAATGAAATTAGTAAAGAAAAAAAAGATAGTATATTAAAAGAGTTTGAACATTATCAAAAATATAGAAATAATAAGAATTAATAGGCGAGAGCCTATTTTTCTTTTAAAAAATATAGATTTATAGTATAATATGTTAAATATCTTGAAAGGAAATAGATAATTTATTTATGGAAAATAAGGAACTAAGAGAAATATATGAAAAATTAAAAAAAGATATGAAAGATAATCAAAATAAAAATGATAAAATTTTTGATATGATTAAAGATAATAGTTTCATAACTGAAAATGAATTTGATGATGCCTTATCTATTTTGTCTTCAATGAATAAAAATCAAGTAATAAACTATCATGCAATACTTGAAAAATTAATAAAAAAATGGAAAAGTCTTGAAAATAGACCTAAAATTTTATTACATAGTTGTTGTGCTCCTTGTTCCACATATACTTTAGAATTTTTATGTAATTATGCAGATGTAACTATATTATTTGCAAATTCAAATATACACCCTAAACAAGAATATATAAAAAGAAGTGAAGTACAACAGAAATTTATTAAAGATTTTAATGAAAAAACAGGTAATAATGTTAAATATATAGAAGATGAGTACAATCCTAAACATTTCTTAGAATTAACAAAAGGACAAGAAAATGAACCTGAGGGTGGAAGTAGATGTGTAACTTGTTTTCAGATGAGACTGGATATAGTTGCAAAATATGCTAAGAATTTAAATTTTGATTATTTTGGTTCGGCTATTACATTATCACCTAAAAAAAATTCAAAGTTAATAAATGAATTAGGTTTTGAGGTACAAGAAATATATAGGGTTAAATATTTACCATCAGATTTTAAAAAGAATAATGGCTATAAAAGAAGTATAGAAATGTGTAATGAATATGATGTGTATAGACAATGTTATTGTGGTTGTATATTTGCATTAAAACAACAAAACTTAAAGAAAATATAATGGGAATTTGTATTAAACCTCAAATATTAAAAAAGTGAGGTTTAGTACAAATTTTTATTTTTGTCAATTTTTTAATATTATAATCTTATCTCTCTAAATTTAATAATTAAATATTTTAAAAATCTTATTTTATATCATATACTTTTATTTTTATGTTGTGAGATAATA